>JADGDA010000052.1 GCA_015228695.1 Alphaproteobacteria bacterium | reverse complement strand
ATTCCGGCAGACCGGCCAGCTTGGCGACGTGAATGCCATAGGAGCGGTCCGCCGTGCCGGGGCCGACCTCGTGCAGGAACACCACGTCGCCCCGCCATTCCTTGACGCGCATGGTGTGGCAGGCGAGGCGGGGCAGCCGGGCGGAAAGCCCGGTCAGTTCATGATAGTGGGTGGCGAACAGGGCCCGGCAGCGGAGGGCGTCGTGGAGATGCTCGACCGTGGCCCAGGCGATGGACAGACCGTCGAAGGTGGCGGTGCCCCGGCCGATCTCGTCCAGGATGACCAGGGAACGCGCGGTCGCCTGATTGAGAATGGCGGCGGTCTCGACCATCTCGACCATGAACGTCGACCGGCCCCGCGCCAGATCGTCGGCCGCCCCGACCCGGCTGAACAGCCGGTCCACGACGCCGACCCGCGCGGAGGACGCGGGCACGAAGGAACCCGCCTGGGCCATCACCGCGATCAGGGCGTTCTGACGGAGAAAGGTGCTCTTTCCGGCCATGTTGGGACCGGTCAGGAGCCACAGATGCCGGTCCTTGTCCAGACGGCAGTCGTTGGCGACGAAGGCGGTTCCGCCGCCCAGAACCGACTCCACCACCGGGTGCCGCCCGCCCACGATGTCGATGTCGGAGGAGCCGTCCACCACCGGCCGGCGATAGTCGCGTTCCACGGCCAGCGCCGCCAGGGCCGAGGCCACGTCGATGGCCGCCATCGCCCGGGCGGCCCGCGCGATGTCGTCGGCCTGCCCGAGAATGTCGGCCAGCAGACTGTCGAACAGCTCGACCTCCAGGGCCAGCGCCTTTTCCCCGGCGCCCCGGACCCGGTTTTCCAGCTCGGCCAGATCGACGGTCACGAATCGCGCGGCCGTCGCCATGGTCTGCCGGTGCAGGAACATCCCGCCCGGCTCCATCAGCTTCTCGGCCTGCTTGGAGGGAACTTCGATGAAATATCCGATCACGTTGTTGTGACGGATCTTCAGCGAGCCGATTCCCGTCTCTCTGACGTAGCGTTCCTCAAGGACGGCCATCAGCCTGCGGGTGTCCTTTCCGGCGAGGCGCGTTTCGTCGAGAACCGGGTTGTATCCCTCGGCGATGAAGCCGCCCTCGCGGACCAGCGCGGGCAACTCCGCTGCCAGGGCCCGGCTCAGGCGGTCCACCAACTCCGCATGCCGGCCGAGGGCCTCCGCCTGTTCGAGAAGCGCGGGAGGCGCCGGAGTCAGGGCCGGAGTCAGGGCCGGAGTCAGGGAAGGTCCGGACAGCGCGAGCCGCAGGCCGGGAATCTCCGCCAGGGCGTCCCGGATCGCCGCCATGTCGCGGGGGCCTCCGCGCCCGAGGGTCAGACGCGACAGAGCCCGCTCGATATCGGGGGCGCGGCGGAGTCTCTCCCGCGCCTTTTCCCGGGCTTCCGGGACATCGACGAAGAACTGGACGGATTCGAGGCGCCGCTCGATCGCCTCGGGATCGGTGAGCGGCGCGCTCAGGTGTTCGGTGAGCAGGCGGGCGCCGCCGCCGGTCAGGGTCCGGTCGATGGTGGCGCGCAGGCTTCCCCGGCTTTCCCCCCCCAGGGTCTGGACGAGTTCCAGGTTGCGGCGGGTCGCGGCGTCGATTTCCATGACCGCTCCGGCCGCCATGCGGCGGGGGGGCGACAGCCGGGGCAGGCGGCCCTTCTGGGTCAGGTCCACATAGTCGACCAGGGCCCCCGCCGCCGCGACCTCGGCGCGGGTGAAGGCGCCGAACGCATCCAGGGCCTTCACCCCGTACAGGGTCTCCAGCCGCAGGCGCGCGTTCGTGCTGTCGAATCGGGACGAGGGCAGGGGAGAGACGACGTTTTTCCACTCGGCGAAAACGTCGAGCAGGTCGGGTCTCGGCAGCAACCGGTCCGGGACGAGCAGTTCGCTGGGAGCGAGGCGGGCCAGGGCGGCCCCGAGGTTCGCCGCCGATGGGGCCTGGACGTGGAAATCCCCGGTCGACATGTCGAGCCAGGCCAGCCCCAGCGCCCCTTGCACCTCCGCCACCGCCGTCAGGTAGTTGTGGCCGCGGGGGTCGAGCAGGATGTCCTCGGTCAGGGTGCCGGCGGTGATGAGGCGGGTCACCGCCCGCTCGACCACCGCCTTGGCCCCGCGCTTTTTCGCCTCGGCGGGGTCTTCCATCTGTTCGCCGACCGCGACCTTGAACCCCTTGCGGATCAGTTTGAGAAGATAGGCCTCGTGGGCGCGGACGGGTACGCCGCACATGGGAATATCGGCCCCCAGATGCTTGCCGCGCTTGGTCAGGGTGATGTCGAGCGCCGCCGCCGCCGCGACGGCGTCATCGAAGAACAACTCGTAAAAGTCGCCCATCCGGTAAAACAGCAAATAGCCGGGATGGGCGCGCTTGGTCTCCAGATACTGGGCCATCATTGGGGTGATGGACGTCCCGTCCATTGGGGTGATGGACGTCCCGTCCATTGAGGTGACGGACGTCCCGTCCATTAGGGTAACGGACGTCCCGTCGGGGCTATCGACGGGGTTCGGGGCGGGGGCTTCGGTCATTGCGGCGTCGGGCATCGCGCGCTACTCGGGACGGTTTGCGTCCGCACCATAGCACACGAGACCAAAGTGGGACTATGAATCGGCTTCGGGCTCGGTCAGAATGGGGGAGCGCGAGGTGGGCGCATCGTTGGGGGGATGATTAGGACCGTGACGAGGAACGAGCCCGACGCTATCGAGGTCCGGGAGATCGTCGGCGTGTTCGCCGACCGCGAGCGCTTCGAGGGGGCGATCGAGGCGCTGGTCGGCTCCGGTTTCCGCCATGGTGACATCAGCGTTCTCAGCTCCCATGATCCCATCGAGGCCCTGGAGCCTCCCGGCAAGACGGTCCGGGAGATTCTGTTGCCGTTTCTCGACGAGATGCGCTACGACGCGCCGCTGGTGGCGGCCGGTCTGATCGCCTTGGCCGGCGGCCCCACGGCGGCCCTGGTCGCCGGACTGGTGGCGGCCGGCATCGGGGGCGTCGCGGTGAAAAAGATTCTGAGCGAGGTCGTCGCCGCTCCCCATACGGACAATTTCCAGCGCGCGCTTGAGGCCGGCAGCCTGATCCTGTGGGTCGCCGTGGAGGACGCCGGAAGGGAGGCCGAGGCCCGGGAGGTCTTCGCCCGCTTCGGAGCCGAAAACGTTCACGACCACGCTCACCGCGTGAAAGGTTGACCGCATCGCGACACGGCGCATCCCGATTCCACCCAGGGCCGGCCCGTGAGCCCGACCCGCGACCAAGGTCCGATCATGCCGAACTCCAAGAACCGCATTTCCCGCAATTTCGAGGCTGAATCCCTCCTCATGCACGCCAGTGGCCGGCCGGGGAAGATCGAGATCATCCCGTCCAAGCCGGTGCATACCCAGCATGACCTTTCCCTGGCCTATTCTCCCGGCGTGGCCGGACCCTGCCGCGCCATCCACGCGAATCCTGACGCCGCCTACGACTACACCACCAGGGGGAATCTGGTGGCGGTCATCTCCAACGGGACCGCCGTCCTGGGCCTGGGCGACCTCGGGGCGCTGGCGGGAAAGCCGGTGATGGAGGGCAAGGCGGTTCTGTTCAAGCGGTTCGCCGACGTGGATTGCATCGACCTGGAGGTCGATACCCGCGATGTCGAGGAATTCATCAACTGCGTCCGCTTCCTCGGCCCGAGCTTCGGCGGCATCAACCTGGAAGACATCAAGGCGCCGGAATGCTTCATCATCGAGCAGCGCCTGCGCGACATCATGGATATCCCGGTCTTTCACGACGATCAGCACGGCACCGCGATCATCTGCGCCGCCGGGCTGATCAACGCCCTCGACCTGACCGGCCGCGACATCAAGACGACCCGTCTGGTGGTCAACGGCGCCGGGGCGGCCGCCATCGCCTGCACCAATCTGGTCAAGTCGGTGGGCATCCGTCCCGAGAACGTTATCATGTGCGACAGCAAGGGCGTCATCTACGCGGGGCGCTCCGAGGGGATGAACCAGTGGAAGGCGGCCCACGCCGCCGACACGAAGGCGCGCACCCTGGCCGAGGCCCTGGAGGGGGCGGACGTGTTCTTCGGCCTGTCGGTCAAGGGGGCGGTGACGGGCGAGATGGTGGCGACGATGGCGCCGAGGCCGATCATCTTCGCCATGGCCAATCCGGACCCGGAAATCGTTCCGGACGAGGTCAAGGCGGTCCGCTCCGACGCGATCATCGCCACCGGACGTTCCGATTATCCGAACCAAGTCAACAACGTGCTCGGATTCCCCTACATCTTCCGCGGAGCCCTGGACGTCCGCGCCCGGACCATCAACGAGGACATGAAGGTCGCCGCCGCCCATGCCATCGCCCAGCTTGCCCGCGAGGACGTTCCCGACGAGGTCGCCGCCGCCTATTCGGGACGGCGGCTCCACTACGGACCCGAGTACATCATCCCGGTGCCGTTCGATCCCCGGCTCGTCACGACGATATCCTCCTCGGTGGCCCAGGCGGCCATGGATTCGGGCGTCGCCCGCAAGCCCATCGAGGACATGGAGGCCTACAAGCGCCGTCTCAGCGCCCGCCTCGACCCGACCGCCGCCAGCCTGCAAGTCATCTACGGCAAGGTGAAACAGAAGCCGCAACGGGTGGTCTTCGCCGAGGGCGAGGAGGAGAAGAGCATCCGCGCCGCCATCGCCCTCCGCAACGCCGGTCTCGGCCACCCGATCCTTGTCGCCCGCGAGGGGGTCGTGAAGGAGGTCCTGAAGACTCTCGGTCTGGAGGGCTCCAACAACCTGGAGATCGCCAACGCGAAGGTCAGCCCCAACGTCAAGCTCTATATCGATCAACTCTACACCCGGAATCAGCGCAAGGGGCTTCTCCTGCGCGACTGCCAGCGGCGCATCAACCAGAACCGGAACATCTTCGCCGCGATGATGGTGTGCAACGGCGACGCGGACGTGATGATCACCGGCCTGACACGCACCTATCACCATTCCTTCGAGGAAATCCGGCAGGTGGTCGGCCCCGCCCCCGATCAGATCGTGTTCGCGGTGAGCATCCTTCTCGTCCGTGGCCGCACGGTGCTGCTCGCCGATACCGCCGTGAACGAAAAGCCCGACCCGGAGCAACTCGCCCACATCGCCATCCAGTCGGCGGCCATGGCCCGGCGCATGGGGCAGGAGCCCCGCGTCGCTTTCGTCTCCCATTCGACCTTCGGCAATCCCTTGAACGTGGTCAATGAACGGATCCGCAGCGCGGTCCAGGCGCTGGAACGCCAGGAGCCGGACTTTGAGTTCGATGGGGAAATGACCGTGGACGTCGCGCTCGACGCGGACCTGCTGGAGCATTACCCCTTCTGCCGCCTGTCGGCGCCCGCGAACGTCCTGATCATGCCCACCATGCGCTCGGCCTCCATCGCGGCCAAGATCACCCAGAAGCTCGCCGGAGCGACCGTCATGGGGCCGATCCTGGTGGGGATGTCCCGCGAGGTGCAGATCGTGTCGATGGAATCCACGGTGTCCGATATCGTCAACATGGCGGTCATGGGGTGTTACGAGGCCATCAAGACCAAAAAGGCATGATCCCGGGGGGATCGCCCGACATCTCCGAGGAAAGCCGATGAATCGGCCGCCCCTGCCCCTGCGCCGTCTGGTGGGGCGCCGTCTGGTGGGGACGGCCGTTGCGGTCGCCCTGCCCGCAATCGGGGGGGCGGCCATTCTGCTGGCTTTCGGCAAGGTCGGACTGGCCCCGGTGCTGGGCGGCGTGGTGGTCGCGGTGGCGGCGGTGGCCCTGTTGCTGCGGCCGCTGTTCGCCGACATGCTGGCGGTTTCGGCCTATGCGCGGGAACTGGCGCGCGGAACCGAGGCCACGCCGCCCCGTCTCTCTTCCTGGGCCGCGTCCGCCGTTCTGTCGGGAGCCATCGCCGATCTGGGGCGGTCCTGGCGGCAACGGACCAGTGAAATCCATTCCCTGCTGACGTTCAACGATGTCGTCCTCGACAACCTTCCCGATCCCTTGCTGCTGCTGGCCGGGAACCGGCGGATCGAGCGCGCCAACAGAGCCGCCCGCCGCCTGTTCGGCAGGGAGATCAAGGGCCTCGACCTGGCGACCGTGCTGCGCGACCCGGAGGTTCTGGAGGCTGTGGAGGCCGTGCTTTCGGGGCGTGCTCCGGCCGGCGACGTGGTGGTGTCCCTGCCTTCCGGACCGTCGGAGCGTATTTTCCGCCTCCGCGTGGAGGCTCTGCCGCAACCCGGCGACCCGGAGAACGATCGGGGCGGGGAGGCTTCGGGCACGCTCCTGGCGCTGTACGACGTGACGGCCATTCTGCGCACCGAGCAGATGCGCGCCGACTTCGTCGCCAACGTGTCCCACGAACTGCGCACTCCGCTCACGATCCTGAGCGGCTTTATCGAAACCCTGGAGGGACCCGCCCGCGACGATACCGAAGCGCGGGAGAGATTTCTCGGGATCATGCACGAACAGACCGCGCGGATGACCCGGATGGTGGGCGACCTCCTCTCCCTGTCGCGGATCGAGATGAACGAGCACACCCGGCCCAGCGGACGGGTGGACCCGGGGGAAATCCTCCACCACGTCGTGGCCACCCTGGAGCTTAGAGCAAAAGAGAGAGACGTGTCATTATCAATTGAAATCGCAAAAGATTTGCCTCATATACACGGAGATTCGGACGAACTGGTCCAGGTGTTCACCAACCTTTTGGACAACGCGATCAAATACGGGCGTCCCGGAACCTCGGTCGATATCGTCGCGCGCCGGGAGGAGCGGGGGCCCGCCTCGATGCCCGGAGGCTCGGCGAGGCCCGTGGTGTCCGTTTCCGTGCGTGATCGCGGGGACGGCATCGGCAAGGACCATCTTCCCCGTCTGACCGAGCGTTTTTACCGGGTGGACGCGGCCCGGTCGCGGGAAATGGGCGGCACGGGGCTCGGGCTGGCCATCGTCAAGCATGTGGTGAACCGGCATCGGGGCGCGATGTCCATCGAAAGCGAGATCGGCCGGGGGAGCACGTTCACCGTTTTTCTCCCGCTTGAGGACCAAGGAGGGTAGCATGTCGGAAATCGACGCCTCGCACACGGTAAGGGCCTATGACGGCGAACTGCGCGAATTGCATGAAACCATCGTCCGCATGGGCGAACTGGCGCGGGACCAGCTTGCGGACGCCGTCGACGCCCTGGCCCGGGGTGACGGGGACCTCGCGGTCAGGGTCATGGCCAACGATGCCAAGGTCGATGAGAGCGACCACGCCGTCAACGAACTGACGGTGCGCGTCCTTGCCCTCCGCAGTCCGGTGGCGGACGATCTGCGCCGGGTGATCGGCACCTTGAAGGCGGCGGGGGAGCTGGAGCGGGTGGCCGACTTGGCCGTCAACGTCGCGAAGCGCACCCTGCTGCTGAATTCATTGCCGCAGATGCCGGCCATCGGCGGGATTCTGCGCATGGGCGCCCTGGTGGGCGAGATGCTGAAGGATGTGGTTCATGCCTACGACACCCACGACGTGGGCTTGGCCGAACAGATCTGGCGGCGCGACCACGAGGTTGACGACCAATGTTCGGCGCTGTTCCGCGAGTTGCTGACCTACATGCTGGAAGACCCGCGCAACATCACGTCGTGCAGTCACCTGATGTTCATCGGTAAGAATATCGAACGCGCGGGGGACCATGCGACCAACATCGCCGAGGTCGTCTACTACATGGTCAAGGGCGAGCCCCTGACCGGGGAGCGCCCGAAGGTGGACACGTCCAGCTTCCGCCTCGAACATTGAGGTGATGCCACCGGCCATTCTTAATGACCGCCGAAAGCCCAGGGCGCGGACGCGCCCGCCCGGCGATTGAGGGGGCCGCCACCGGCCATTCTTAATGACCGGTGGCATGACTCAGACGAATTTCACGATGACCAGCGTGATGTCGTCGTCTTGCGGGCGGCCATGGCGGAATTCCCGCAGGCTGGCGGCGACGGCGTTGCAGATGTCCGAGGCGCTCCGATGGGCGTTGGCGCGGATGATCCCGTGGAGGGCGTCCATGCCGAACATGGCTCCGCTGGGGTCGCGGGTTTCCCAAATGCCGTCCGTTCCGATGGCGATCAGCTCGCCGGGCATCCAGCCGTCGCGGCGGTCCTCGCGGAAGACCCAACCGGGCTCGATTCCGAGGGGAATGTCATGGCCGGCCAGCTCCGAGAAGGTGTCGGTGGCCTGATGATACAGGATCGCCGGGGCGTGACCGGCGCTGACCCACCGCAGACTCCGCCGCGTGGCGTCGATCACCCCGTAGAAAAGGGTCATGAAGCGGCCGGCGTGGGCGTCGTCGGCGATGTGACTGTTGATCTCGGTCATGACCTGGGAAAGGCTTCCAGCCTGGGAAGCCCTGCTGCGCAGGAGGGCGCGGGCCGTCGCCATCAGCAGAGCGGCGGCGATTCCATGGCCGGCGACGTCGCCCACCGCGATGCCGATCCTCTGGGAACTGAGTTCCGATATCTCGATGAAGTCGTAATAGTCGCCTCCGGTTTCGTCGCAGTACAGGCTGAGGCCGCCCAGGTCCAGTCCGGGGACGTGCGGCGCCGAGGCCGGGAGCAGCTTCTGCTGCACCTCCATCGCCAGGGACAGGGCGTCGCGCATCCGGACCCGGTCCTGCAACTTGGGAAGCATGGCGTTGAAGGCGGCCCCGAGTTCCTCCATCTCGTCGCCGGTATGAATGTCGGCCCTGGCCTCCATGTCGCCCTCGGCGAGACGTCCGGCCACCTCCGCCAGTTCCTCGATCGGCTGGGTGATGGAACGGGCGGCGATGAACGACAGCGCGACGCCGATGAGCAGGAGCAACGCCAAGGCCACCGCCGCCGCCATCAACTGCTGGTCGACGCGTCGGCGGGCGCTGCGTTCCTGCGCCGTCATCCCGGAAACCAGGGAGTCTTTTTCCACGGCGAGCACGAGCCGGGGACCCAATCGTCCAGCAGGTCCGAAGATCAGCAGCATGGGCTTGCCGTCCACGTCCATCTGGCCGATGCCGCTCTCCGCGCTGGAGGCAGCTCCGGAAGCGGCGATAATGAACGCCTTGGCGATGGCCTCCAACCGGGGCAGGGCCGCCGGGGTTGCGGCCGGTGGAGGCGTCACGGCGAGGAGGGAGGCCGTTTCCCCCCGCACCGGGTCGACGAGCATCAGGCTGGCGCCGGCCGGGGTTTCCGCAGGCAGGGGCACGGATTGAAGCAGGAATTTCGCCGAGAGGCGCACGGTGGTCAGAGCCACGGCGGTTCCGTCCTGGGCATGAAGGGGCATCGACACCACCAGGGCGCCCGACTCCCCGTCGCCGCTGTCGGGGATGATGGTCCAGAGGGGGCCGTCCTGGGCCATCGACGAGTCGAACCATTCCTTCCACCGCCGCCCCGGCCGCCGTTTGCCCCCCGAGGCCCGGCCCGTGGAAAGGTCGATCCGGACTCCGGTGGCGAGCAGCACTTGGCGGCTGTCGAACGAATCCCCAGCCGCGCCCGGCGTCGTCTCCAAGGGGGAGGCCAGCAGCCTGAGAAGCGTCGCGGGGGGGAGGGGAGGGGTCTCCTCGGTGGGAGGCGCGGGCTTTTTCCTGGCGTCGCGTCGCGGCTTCTCCGGGGCGGCCTCCTTGAGACGGGTTTCCAGCTCCCACGCCTGCGCCGCCAGGGAAACCTCCGCCAAGCGGCGTTCCCTGTCGAGCACGGCGCCGGAGACGTCCACAAGCAGACGAAGCCGCTTGACGGTCTGCTCGGCCAGGGTGTCCTGGCGCAGGGCGGACAAGGTCTCGGTCATCCGCACCGCCATCTGATGATCGAACAGCCCGATGATCAGAAGCGGCGGCAGCGCGACGATCAACAGCACGATCAGCAGTTTCTTATGGATCGACATGTCCGGTCCTGACCGATGCTATGCCCAGCAGACATATCAACATTTTTTCGCATAACATGCTCAAAGTGTTTTATCCACCGTTCGCGGGCCATGATACGCTCCGTGAGGCTATGGCGGCACGCGCTTATCGCGTTTTGGCGCTGGTTTCGTGGTGTGGACGTGGGCGACGGGATTGCAAGCCCCGAGGGGGAGGATGGGCCGATGACCGAGCAAGAATATCGCGAGTGTTTGGAGGCGATCCGCCAGGATACGGAGCGGACTCGAACACGGGAGGAGGCGCGCCAACAACTCCGTGACGAAGGGTTCATCACCGAAGATGGCAGCCTTTCGCCGAACTACGAGAACAGCCACCTTTTCCCGGGCCGCTCGTGATTGGAAACGCTCTCGAATTCGATCGTTCTCTGCTACCACGGGTGCAGCAGGGAGGTTGCCGAGCGGGTTTTGTCGGGGGAGGCGCATCTTGAGCCGAGTAGTAATGATTACGATTGGCTCGGGGGCGGCATCTACTTTTGGGAAAATGACCCGATTCGTGGCCTCGAATGGGCCAGGGAGCGCTACGGGGAGGAGGGGGCTGCCGTCGTTGGAGCGGCATTGCACCTTGGGCGCTCGCTGAATTTGATGTCGCGCCATGCACATGAAGCCGTTGCCAAAGCCTATCGCGCGCTTAAGGAGTTGTCTTTCGTGGCCGAGCTTTCTCTTCCTACAAACGGAACCACGGGCATGAAACGCAAATTGGATTGCGCCGTCATTCAACATCTTCACGAAATGAGAAAAAATCATCGTCCGGAGCCGTTGCGTCCATATGATACGGTTAGGGGTCTTTTTATCGAGGGAGATGAAGTTTTCCCTGGTTCGAAACTGCGCCACAAGACGCATATTCAAATCTGTGTTCGGGAGTTGCGGGTGATCAAGGGTTACTTCAGAGTGTTTCCGGAGCATTTACACTCCACAATCTGAGCCCAAGTGTTTGGATGTAGGATTTTTCTCACAACTGGTAAGCCACGCTTTTATATCTATCGCTCCGGGGGATTAGCCTGCGGGGTGGTTTGTTTTTCGGGGGCGTTCTTCATGGCCGTTCAACCCGTCGTCGATGCTTGGCGCGTCCGTCTGACCGTTCCCGAACAGGCGGTTGGGGCCTTCGAGTCCGTGTTGGACCGGGTGACCGAGGCGGTTTTGTGTTTCGAGATCGAGGAAGGCCCCGACAAGGGGTTCTGGACCCTGGACGGCGTCTGCCGCAAGCCGCCCCCTCCGGCCGAGCTTGCCGGGCTGATGGCCGTGGCGGCGGCGGCGGCGGGGGTGGCCGAGCCTCCGGTCGTGGTCGAGCGCCTCGGCGCGCGCGATTGGGTCGGCGAGAATCTGAATGCCTTTCCGCCGATGGAAATCGGCCCCTTCTTCGTCCACGGGTCCCATTTCGATGGGGTGACGCCGGCGGCCAGGATTTCCTTGCTGGTGGACGCGGGGACCGCCTTCGGGTCCGGTGAGCACCAGAGCACGCGCGGCTGTCTGCTGGCCCTGGCCGAGTTGGCGCGGGCGCGGGCGGCGCGGCGTCCGCTCGACATGGGGTGCGGCTCGGGAATCCTGGCCCTGGCCGTCGCCAAGAGGTGGCGCGTCCCGGTGACGGCCGTCGATATCGATCCGGAAGCGGCGCGGGTCGCCACCGCCAATGCCCGGCTCAACGGGGTTCCCGGGCTGGTCCGCGCCTTCGCCGGGGACGGGTTTCACGGCCGGGCCGTCCGCAGGCGGGCTCCCTTCGACCTGATCGTCGCCAACATCCTGGCACGGCCATTGGCGGCCATGGCGGCGGCGGCGGCGGCGGCCCTGGAGCCGGGAGGCACGCTCATCCTTTCCGGATTGCTGGAGCGCCAGGGGCCGCAGATCATCTCCCGCTTCCGCACCCAGGGACTGAGGCTCCGCCGCCGCATCGTCCTCGAACCCTGGATCACCTTGGTCTTCCGTAAAT
>JADGDA010000051.1 GCA_015228695.1 Alphaproteobacteria bacterium | reverse complement strand
ATGCCCACAGCATGTCGCCAAGCAGCGCCCGGCTGAGGCCGCAGGTAACCTTCCGGCAGTACTCGTCCACCTTCGAGCCCGCCTCCGCCGCGCCGTCGCGGGCCAGACTCATCACCGGACACCCGCCCCCGCAGGCGTAACGCCAAGCGCATCCCCGGCAATCCTCCCGGTTGTCCACATGAAACGCCGTCATCATGTCGTCGAGGGGCCGCCGGCTCAACCCCGCGTCCACCCCGCCCAACCGATAGCGCTCCTGTCCGACCAGATAGATGCAGGGATAGACGTCGCCGTTCGGCCGCACCACGAAGGTCGTTCCGTGGGGGGCTCCGCAGGCGACCACGTTGCGGACTCCGGGACGGATCTCCGTCGTGAAGTCGTTGAACGGAAACAGGTTCGCCTTATACGGTTCGGCTTCCGGCACGGAGGCATCGCGCGCGCCCCGCCCCAGGTCCCGGGCAGCGGCGACGATCCGGTCCGGGTCCGGGAGAAGGTTCTCGGGAAAGATGTCCCGGTCGGAATTGGTCGGCCGCACCGGGACGAACAGGGACGAGACGGCCCCCAGCGCGGCATGGTGCTCCGCCACCTCTGCCAGCCGGTCGTGGTTGGCCGAATGGATCGTCGCCCGCAGGGTGACGCGCGCGCCGGCCTCCACCAGCCGCCGGACCGTCGCGGCGGTGCGGGCGTGGGTAGGTCCCCCGCCGCGATTGACCCGGCAACGGTCCTGAATATCCGGCGGGCCGTCGACTCCGCAGACGATGGTGATGTCGTACCGCATCACCCACTCCACCAGATCGGGAGGCGACAGGGTGAGGTTGCTGGTGAGATGGTAATGAATCCGCTTGTCCGGATGAGCGGGTTTCAGCACCTCCTCGCAATGGCGGATCGTCCGTTTGACCAGGGGCCAGTGGAGCAAGGGCTCTCCGCCGAAGAACGCCACCTCCACCGAACCTCCGGGAACGACCTCGCCGAGGCACCGTTCCACGCTCCGGAACGCCACCTCCGGGCTCATTTCCCCCCGGCCGTGCCGTTCATAGGTCGCCGGCCCGTCCAGGCAATAGACGCAGTCCAGATTGCAGGACTCACCCAGGAGGAGATAGAGGGTCATCCTGGTCTTGGGGGGAGACACGGAGGCCTCTCCGGGAACCTCCGGGCCGTCGACGAGGATGTGGTGGTCCAGGAACAGGCGGAGAAGGGCGGCGTCGGCGGCAAAGGCCGCCGCGCAGGACTCCGCCGTCCCCCCGTGGGCCGCCATGTCCGCGAGAAGGCGCTTGACCTTCTCCCGTCCCCGCTTCACATGCAGGGGGCGCATGTGAAAGGCGTTGACCAGGAGCAGCTCGCCCTCGCCCCGTTCCAGAGAAATCAGATTGGTTGTCAGCCCAAGCGCGCCGCCGGTCATGATCAGCAGTAGAGAGTGCGGTCGGACCCCGGTTCCGCCCTTGCGTCGGCCATGCCGGTCATCGTCTCGTCGGCCATGTCCCACAGCAGCTCGGTCAAAATGGCCTGGGTGAATTCGCAGTTGATCTTCCGTCCGTACTCCAGGGCCTTGGCGCTGTTGCCTATCCCCCCGGCGGCGCCGTCCACCGGAGCCAGCTTGATCACCGGGCACCCGCCGCCGCAGGCGTAACGCCACGAACAGGCGTCGCAACCGGACACGTTGTCCACGTGAAGCGCCTCGGTCATTTCGACCAGCGGACGGTGATCCCAGGGCGCCCCCAGGGTTCCGAAACGGTGCCGTTCCTGGCCGACGAGATAGATGCACAGGTACACGTCGCCGTTGACCCGGACTACCGGGGTCGTGCCCGAGGGCGCGGCGCAGGCGGTGACCTGCCGCGCTCCGGGGCGGAGTTTCAGGAGATACTGGTTGAAGGGGAACAGCGTCTTCTTGTCCCAGAGTCCGCTGTGATAGACCCGGATCAATCCGGAGGCGATCGTGTCCACGTCGGGAAGAAGGTCGTCGGAAAGAAACGCGCCGTCGGAATTGATCGGAGACACCGGAACGATGGCCGAATTGCTGGCCCCAAGCTCCTTGTGGTGGGCCGCGATCTCGTGGATGTGGTGCTGGTTGACCGACGTCACCGTCGCCCGCAGCGCCACCGGAATCCCGGCATCCGTCAGGCGGCGGATCGTCTCGGCGGACTGGGCGTGGGACGGCCTGCCGTGGCGGAAGGGGCGGCAGCGGTCGTGGATATCGGCGGGGCCGTCGATGTCGGACATCACCGTGATCCTGTGCTCCTTGATCTCCCCGATCAGATCGGGAGGGCAAAGGGTCAGATTGCTGGTCAGATGATAGGTGATTTTCTTGTCGGCGTGCCTGGGATCGAGCCCGGTCCCGCACAGGCGGATGACCTCCTTGACCATGGGCCAGTTCAGCAGGGGCTCGCCGCCGAAGAAAGCCACCTCCAGATGGCCCCCCGGAGTCAACTGGTCGAGGCAGGCGGTCACGCTTTGCAACGCGACCTCCGGCGTCATCCGCGAATGGGCCTCCTTGTGATACGTCCCCGACCCGTTGAGGCAGTAGATGCACCCCAGATTGCACGACTCGGTCAGCAGAAGATACACAGTCATCCGCGGCTTCAGGAGCGGTCCGGCGGCGGCCCGGGCGATCTGCGCCGCGCCGTAGCGTTCCGCCTCCGCCGTCGTGTCGACCAGGATGAGATGGTCCCGCAGCATCTGAATAAGGGCGCCGTCGCGCGCGAACGCGGACTTCAACCCTTCCAGGGTGCGCCCCCGCGATGCCTCGGCCAGGATCTGCCGGATACGGCCCCGCCCGCGCGCCACGTACAGCGAGCGCATATGGAACGAATTCAGAAGCAACAGCTCGTCGGAGCCGCGCTCCAACGCAATCAAATTCCCCGTCACCGCGAGGGGGCCGGAAGACTCAGAACCGCTCACCCGTATCCTCCATCCGCCCCAACAGGTAACGGGCGGGTCACGCCGCCCGCGTCGGGATCAGCAGGAGCAGGGAACCGTCGTATAGCTCGGGCAGGGCGCGCAGCACTCGGAAACGTATGCGGCGGAGTCCTGGGCCAAGGACAGACGGTCGCACAGGGATACGACGGTATATTCCTCGTCCTCGACGACGATCCGCACGGACGAATCACTGCCCACGGCAGCCATCTCATCGACTTTCACGGTCATCTTTCAATCCCCCATGGGGCGCACTCCAGCACCCGGAAGCCCCGCGCATCACCTCTGTTCCATCCAGAACCGGCGGGGCAGAGGCCATCCTAGCACCAAGCCTGCGGCCCGGCAAGGTTCACCCGCCGGAGCGTTTCCAGGTCGTCCCGGAAGCGGAGTCCTCCAGCACGATTCCCTCCCTCAGCAGGGCATCCCGGATGCCGTCGGCCAGGGCGAAGTCGCGGGCGGCGCGGGCAGCCCTGCGCTGGGCGATCCGGGTTTCGATCTCCTCGACGCTCGGCCCTCCCTCGGCGGCGGCGGCCTTGAACCAGGAATCGGGGTCCTGGGACAGCAGCCCGAGCAGAGCCCCCCCCGCCAGCAACTCCCCCTTGAGGCGCGCCCTGTCCTGCGGAGTCCCCGCCTTGTTGAGGGCGGTCGCCCGTTCGTGCAGCGCGGCAATGGCGCGCGGGGTGTTGAGGTCGTCCTCCAGGGCCGCCACCACCTCCGCCGGGGCCGGACCCGGCTCGGGAGTTTCGGGCGCGCCCCGCAACGCGGTATAGAACCGATCGAGGGCTTGTTTGGCCTGCCGCACGCCTTCGGCGGTCCAGTCCAGCGGCTGGTGGTAATGGGCGGACAACATGCACAGGCGGATGGTCTCGCCCCGGACTCCCTGCTTCAGCAGGTCGTGCACGGTGATGAAATTACCCAGGGACTTGGACATCTTCTCGCCCTCGACCATCAGCCAGCCGTTGTGCAGCCAGATGCGGACAAAGGGTTTCCCGTGGGCGCAGGTGCTCTGGGCGATCTCGTTCTCGTGATGGGGGAAGACCAGATCCTGGCCGCCGCCGTGAATGTCGAAGGTCTCGCCCAGATATTCCCGGCTCATGGCGGAGCACTCGATATGCCATCCCGGCCGCCCCCGGCCCCAGGGGCTCTCCCAGCCGGGAAGCTCCGGGGTGGAGGGCTTCCACAGTACGAAATCGGCGGGATCGGCCTTATAGGGGGCCACCTCGACCCTGGCACCGGCGATCATCTCGTCGCGGGACCGTCCCGACAGGCACCCATAGTTCGGATCGGACGGCACGCTGAACAGCACATGCCCCCCCGCCTCATAGGCGTTGCCCCGGGCGATCAGGGTTTCGATCATGTGGATCATGTGGGGAATGTGCGCGGTGGCGCGGGGCTCCACGTCCGGCGGCAGCGCGCCCAGGGCCGCCATGTCCTCGTGGAAATGGCGGGTGGTTTCCTCGGTGATGGCCGCGATGGAGCGGCCGCTGTCGATGGCCCGGGCGTTGATCTTGTCGTCCACGTCGGTGATGTTGCGGACGTAGGTCACCTTCGGATACAGGAGCCGGAGCAGCCGGTACGCCACGTCGAACACCAGAACGGGCCGCGCGTTGCCGATATGGGCGCGGTCATAGACCGTCGGCCCGCAGACGTACATGCGCACATGACCGGGATCGATGGGTTCGAACGGCTCGTTGCGGCGGGTCAAGGTATTGTGGAACGTCAGCGGCATGGGGGGATTCCGTTTCTTGGGAAGGGCGGCACGTTAGCCCGCTTTTCTCAATTTCCAAACACATCGCGCAACAGGTTGTCGAGGAATCCTTGATCCTCCTGACGCACGACGCTTTCCACCGGCTCGTCGCCCGATGCCGCGACGGAGGCGGAGGGGGTTTCCGCTCCGGGCAGCGGCCGCAGGGAAAGGCCCTTGTGGGCCTCCACCATCACCTCCCGCCAGAGCTGCGCGGGAAGACTGCCTCCGGTGATGGCCTTCATGGGCTTGTTGTCGTCGTTGCCGAGCCACACCCCCGCCACGTAATCGGCGGTGAAGCCCACGAACCAGGCATCGCGGAAGTCCTGGGTGGTGCCGGTCTTGCCGGCGGCGGGGCGGTCGAGGGCGGCCTTGCGGGCCGTCCCCCCGGCGACCACTCCGGCCAGCATCCGGTTCATGGCTCCCAGATTTTCGGAATCGAGCACGCGGCCCGGCCCCTGGCCCTCGCGGCGGTACAGGACCTGCCCGCCGCGCTCGCGGATCTCGATCACGCCGAAGGGGAGGACGCCGAACCCCCCGTTGGCGAAGGGGGCATAGGCGGCGGTCAGGCTCAACAGATCGACCTCGCTGGTGCCGAGGCTGATCGAGGCGTCGGGATGCTCCGGCATGGGCAGTCCGAAGCGGCGGGCGGTTTTCGCGACCTGCTTCAATCCGGCCCGGTCGGCGATGCGCACCGTCGCGGTGTTGATAGAGTGGGCAAGCGCGTGGGCCATCGTCACCTCGCCCTCGTACTTGCCGGAAAAGTTCTTGGGCTTCCAGCCGCCCACCGAAACCGGCGCGTCGAGAACCATGGACTCCGGGGTGAGACCGCTCTCCAGACCGGCCAGGAACACGAACGGCTTGAACGCCGATCCCGGCTGACGCTGGGCCAGGACCGCGCGGTTGAACTGGCTGTCGCCGTACTCCCGGCCCCCGACCATGGCGCGGACGGCGCCGTCGATCCCGAGAACCACGGCCGCCCCCTGGCTGACCCGCGCCTTGGCCCCCCGCCCGCCGAGCAGGGCCTCCAGGGAGTCCTCGGCCTTGACCTGAATGGCGCGGTCCAGGGTCGTGACCACCACCAGATCGCGGTCGATGGGACCGATGAACGAGGGAATCTGCCCCAGGAGCCAGTCGGCGAAATAGGGACCGGTCGGCGTCTGCGCCGCGGCGGTGGCCGTCTCGGCGGAAGCCTGAACCGCCTTGGCTTGGCGTTCCTCCAGCATGCCGGCATCGACCATGGCCGCCAGCACCTGCCGCGCCCGGCGGTCGGCGGCCTCAAGGTCGCGGGCCGGATTGTACCGGGAGGGAGCCTTGGGCAGGCCGGCCAGCATGGCCGCCTGATACAGGGTCACCTCGCGGGCGGAACGGCCGAAATAACGGTGGGCCGCCGCGTCCACACCGAAGGAGCCGCTGCCCAGATACACCCGGTTGAGATAAAGGGTGAGAATCTGATCCTTGGTGAAGGTGTGCTCCAGCCACAGGGCGAGCAGCAGTTCCTGCACCTTGCGCTTGAAGTGACGCTCCGGGGTGAGGAACAGATTTTTCGCCACCTGCTGGGTCAGGGTGCTGCCGCCCTGCACCACATGGCCGGCGCGGAGATTGACGAACGCGGCCCGCGCCAGACCGATGGGATCGATGCCGAAGTGGCTGTAGAACCGCCGGTCCTCGATGGACAGCAGGGCCTTCGGCAGATAGGGCGGCATCTCGCTCAGCCGCAGCGGATCGCCATAGACGTCGCCCACGGCGGCGACGACCTGTCCGTCGCTGGACAGCAGGGTGACGGACGGGCGGCGCCGGGTCGCCGCACCACTGTCCACGCTGGGCAGGTCGGAGGCGTACCACGCCACGACGGCAAGAACGGCCACGCCCGCCCAAACACCGGCGGCGAGAAGAACCGAGACGATCCGCCAGAACGGGGAGCGTTTCTTCCCCGGCCCCTTGGGACGCTCTTTCCTCCTCGCCTTCCCCGTTCCCGCGGGCTTCGTTCCCGGGGGAGGCTTGCGCGGCCGCGCGGGCCGATCGGTGGGGTCGGCGTGCAGGGACATCGGGACTCTGCAAACATACCGGGTCCGGGGCGACGCCCCGGCCGGTCACGGGCGAAGATGCCCGCGCCCCCCGCCCCGGAGGATTTCCGGGGCGGGGGGGAGGGGGTTACTTGGTGCGGTCGCCCTCGACGCCGATGGCGGCCTGGGCGGCGGCCAGGCGGGCGATCGGCACCCGGTACGGGGAGCACGACACATAGCTCAGGCCCGCCTTCTGGCAGAACATGATCGAGGCCGGGTCGCCTCCGTGCTCGCCGCAGATCCCGGTCTTGACGTCCGGGCGGGTCTTCTTGCCCCGCTCCACCGCGATCTCGATCAGCTCGCCGACGCCCGTCTGGTCCAGGCTCGCGAACGGGTCCTTCTCGAAGATCCCCTTCTCCCGGTACACCTCAAGGAACCCGGCCGAGTCGTCGCGCGACATTCCCAGCGTCGTCTGGGTCAGATCGTTGGTGCCAAAGCTGAAGAACTCCGCCGTCTCCGCGATCACCCCCGCCTGCAACGCCGCGCGCGGAAGCTCGATCATCGTCCCCACCAGGTATTCCAGCGTCGTCCCGGTCGCCTTGAACACCTGCTGCGCCATCTTGTCGATGGCCGCCTTCATCAGGTCGAACTCCGCCTTCGTGCACACCAGCGGGATCATCACTTCCGGAACCACAGGCTTGCCGCCCTTCTTCGTCACCGCGACCGCGGCCTCGAAGATCGCCTGCGCCTGCATCTCGTAAATCTCAGGGTAGGTGATCCCAAGACGCACCCCGCGATGCCCCAGCATCGGGTTGTACTCATGCAACTGGGCCCCCCGCGCCCGCACCGTTTCCGCGTCCACGCCCGACGCCTTCACCACCTCGGCGATTTCCGCGTCGGTGTGCGGGAGGAACTCGTGCAGCGGCGGGTCGAGCAGGCGGATCGTCACCGGAAGTCCGGCCATGATCGTGAACAGCTCCGCGAAGTCGTCCCGCTGGAACGGCAACAGCTTCGCCAGCGCCGTCCGCCGCCCCGCCTCGTCCTTCGCCAGTATCATCTCCCGCATGGAAATGATCCGCTTCGGGTCGAAGAACATGTGCTCGGTCCGGCACAGGCCGATCCCCTCGCACCCGAACTTCCGCGCCATTCCGGCGTCCAGCGGGGTTTCCGCGTTGGCGCGCACCTTCATCGTCCGGATGGTGTCCGCCCACTCCATCAACCGCGCAAAGTCGTCCGTCAGTTCCGGCTGGATCATCGGAACCTCGCCCAGCATCACCTCGCCGGTGGAGCCGTCGATGGTGATCACGTCCCCTTCCTTCACCGTCGTCGAGCCCGCCGAGAAGCTCTTCGTCTTGTAGTTCACCGTGATCTCGCCGCAGCCCGCCACGCACGCGCGCCCCATGCCCCGCGCGACCACCGCCGCGTGGCTGGTCATGCCGCCACGGGTGGTCAGGATGCCCGCCGCCACGTGCATGCCCCCGATGTCCTCCGGAGACGTCTCCACCCGCACCAGCATCACCTTCTTGCCCTCGCGCACCCAGGCCTCGGCCTCGTCCGCGGAGAACACCACCTGACCCGAGGCCGCCCCAGGAGACGCCGGAAGCCCGCGCGCCAGCACCGTCTTCTTGAACTTCGGGTCCAGGGTCGGATGCAGCAACTGGTCAAGCTGCGCCGGATCGACCCGGCCCACCGCTTCCTTCTTGCTGATCAGCCCCTCGTTGGCCAGATCGATCGCGATCTTCAAGGCCGCCTTGGCCGTCCGCTTGCCATTGCGGGTCTGCAACATCCAGAGCTTGTTCTTCTGGATGGTGAATTCCATGTCCTGCATGTCGGTGTAGTGACGCTCCAGCTTGTCGCGGATGTCGTTCAGTTCCCGGTACAGGGCCGGCATCACCTCTTCCATCGCGGGCAGGGTGGATTTCTGCTTGTTCTTGCCCACGATCGAGATGTTCTGCGGGGTCCGGATGCCCGCCACCACGTCCTCGCCCTGGGCGTTCACCAGATACTCGCCGTAAAATGCGTTCTCGCCGGTGGACGGGTCGCGGGTGAACGCGACGCCGGTCGCCGAGTCGTCGCCCATGTTGCCGAACACCATGCTCTGCACGTTCACCGCCGTGCCCCAGTTGGCCGGGATGTCGTTCAGGCGGCGATAGGTGATCGCCCGCTGGTTCATCCAGCTCCCGAACACCGCCCCGATGGCGCCCCACAACTGGTCGTGCACATCCTGCGGGAACGGCTTCCCGGTCGCGTCCTTCACCTTCGCCTCGAACAGCTTGACGATCTTCTTCCAGTCGTCGGCGGTCAGCTCGGTGTCCAGCTTGATCCCCCGGCTGTCCTTCAGCTCCTGGAGGATGTGCTCGAAGTTGTGGTGGCCCACGTCCAGAACCACGTTCGAATACATCTGGATGAACCGGCGATAGCTGTCATAAGCGAAACGGGCGTCGCCCGAACTGGCCGCCAGCCCCTCCACCGTCACGTCGTTCAGCCCCAGGTTGAGGATGGTGTCCATCATCCCCGGCATCGACGCCCGCGCGCCCGACCGCACCGAGACCAGCAGCGGGCTCTTGGCATCGCCGAACTTCATCCCGATGATCTTCTCCACCCCGGCCAGAGCGGTGTTGACCGCGTCCTTCAGGTCCGAGGGATAGGTCTGGCCGTGGTCGTAGTAGTAGGTGCAGACTTCGGTGGTGATGGTGAAACCCGGAGGCACCGGCAGGCCAAGCCCCGCCATCTCGGCCAGATTGGCCCCCTTCCCCCCAAGAAGGTTCTTCATCGCCGACTTGCCCTCGGCCTTCCCGTCCCCGAACGTGTACACCCACTTCGTCATAGTCCTGTTCCCCCCTCAATCCGCGAAAATAACGCTACTCGGCCCATGGCTTTCAACGCCGGGACTCGAAATCCTGGCATCGAAGTGCTCATTTTTTTCCGCCGACGCAATATCTTTTTCAACAGCTTCCAAAGAGACCGGCCGCGCGGGCGTTTTCCTTGGCTCCCAAGCCGCCGCGCCCCCATCCCCGCCGTGGCCCGTCGCCCGGTTCTCTCCCCCGATTCGCCCCCCGGACGTCACGACGGCGTAGCATGCGGCCCCGGCCTGCGCTAATCTCGCCCTCGGCTACGGGCCTGTAGCTCAATTGGTTAGAGCCGGCCGCTCATAACGGTCTGGTTGCAGGTTCGAGTCCTGCCGGGCCCACCAGCCTCTGTTCAAACGGATTAGCGCGCGACCACCTTCTAACGCGCTAGGCGCGCGACCACCTTCTAACGCGCTAGGCGCGCGATTATCGCGGTGGTGCTGTGCCCGGCGGCCAGGTCCGCCAGGACGACGCGGCCGCCGTAACTCCGCACCAGACCGGCTCCGACCACCGTTTCCTCGGTGTAATCGGCTCCCTTGACCAGAACGTCGGGGCGCAGGGTCTCGATCAGCCGGATCGGGGTGTCCTCGCCGAAGATCACCACCAGGTCCACGGTGACGAGGGAGGCGAGCACCAGGGCGCGGCCCGCTTCCGACTGCACCGGCCGTTCCGGCCCCTTGAGGCGGGACACGGAGGCGTCGCTGTTGAGGCCGACGACCAGACGGTCGCAGGTCGCCCGCGCCTGGACCAACAGGGAAATGTGTCCGGGGTGCAAGAGGTCGAAACAGCCGTTGGTGAAGCCGATCTTCAGACCGTGGCGGCGCCAGCGGGCGACCCGGTCGGCGGCGGCGTCCAGGGTGTCGACCTTGGACTCGCCGGACAGAACATCCTGATGATGCAGGGCGGCGACGAGATCGGCGGCGGTAATGACGGCGGTTCCGACCTTGCCCACCACCACCCCGGCGGCGGCATTGGCCAGCTTCGCCGCTTCGGTCAGCGGCACCCCCGCCGCCAGGGCGGTGGCCAGGGTCGCGACGACCGTGTCCCCCGCGCCCGAGACGTCGAACACCTCGCGCGCCTCGGCGGGCAGGTGATGCACCTCGCCGCTGGAATGCACCAGGGTCATGCCGTCCTGGCTCCGGGTCGCCAGGACCGCTTCCACCCCACAGGTCCGCAGCAGGTGGCGGGCGGCGTCCACGACTTGACCGTCGGTGCCGGCGGGCATGTGGGTGGCCTCCGCCAACTCGCGCCGGTTGGGGGTCAACAGGGTCGCCCCCCGGTAGCGGGCGTAGTCGGAGCCTTTCGGGTCCACGATCACCGGGAGTCCCCGGTCGCGGGCGGCCTCGATCAGGCGGGCGACCACTTCCGGGGTCAAGGCCCCTTTGCCGTAGTCGGACAGGACGACCACCGTGACGTGGTCCAGAAGCCTCCGCCCCCGTTCCACGATCTCGTCGGAGGCGGCCGGTCCCAGGGGCGCGGCCGTTTCCCGGTCGGCGCGCAGAAGCTGTTGCCCGGCGGCGAAATAGCGGGTCTTGACCGTCGTCTGACGATGGGGTTCCGCCACGAGGTGGGCGTCGACGGTTTGCTGCTCGGCCAGCAGGGCGGCCAGTTCCCGCCCTTCGGGATCGTCGCCCCGCACCGACAGAAACGCCGGCCGCGCGCCCAGGGCCACCATGTTGCGCACGACGTTGCCGGCCCCGCCCAGCATGGTGTCCTTGCGGACGATCCGAAGCACCGGGATGGGAGCTTCCGGCGAAATCCGCTCCGCATCGCCATAGACGAACCGGTCGAGCATCACGTCGCCGACACACAGGACCCGCGTGTCCCGCAAGGCGTCCACATGGGCGGCCAGCGCCGACTTGTCGGTCATCTTCCTCTCATCTCCCCCCTCATCTCCCTTCTCCGGCGGAGGTCATTGCGAATGCCCCCCTCGATCATTCGCCCATCATACAGGGGCGCGGCGGAAGACCGCCACCAGTTCCAGATGGGGCGACCATGGGAACTGATCCACCGGAGTCACGGAACGCAGACGATAACCGCCGTCCACCAGGATACGGGCGTCGCGGGCGAAGGTCGGCGGGTGGCAGGAGACGGCGACCACCAGGGCCGGCCCCGAGACGGCCAATATCTGGGCCTGGGCCTTGGCTCCGGCGCGGGGAGGGTCGAAGACCACGGCGGCAAATCGGCTCAATTCCGGTCCCGACAAGGGGTGCCGCTCCAGATCGCGGACCTCCGTGGTCAGGTTCCCCAGCCCCGCCCGGCGCGCGGCGGCGGCGAGCGCCGCCACGGCATCGCCGCCGCCCTCCACCGCATGGGCCGCCGTCTCCGGCCGGGTGGCCAGGGGAAAGGTCAGACT
>JADGDA010000050.1 GCA_015228695.1 Alphaproteobacteria bacterium | reverse complement strand
CGGCGAAACGGGGTTCGGGCAGTCCGGCGACGCCCGCGTCCAGCTCGAACAGCCCCCCCGCCAACGGGTTCCCGGCCAGTTCGTCCGGAGTGAGGTCGATGGACGCCGAGGTGACGTACAGCCTGTCGAGTCCGGGGCCTCCGAAGGCGCAACTGGTCGGACGGCGCACCGGCAGGGGGATGACCCGGTCGATGCGCCCGTCGGGGGCGTAACGGGTCAGCCGCCAGCCGTCCCAGTGGGCGCTCCAGAGGAAGCCTTCCGCATCGACGGTCAGACCGTCGGGGTAGCCCGCGTCCTCGGGGACGCGGGCGAAGACGCGGCCGTTGGCCAGGGAACCTCCGGCGACGTCGAAGTCGAAGGCGTGGATGAGGCGCGCCGCGCTGTCCGAGAAATACAACGTCCCCCCGTCGGGCGACCATGCCGGTCCGTTGCACACCGCATAGCCGGATATCAGCCGCGTCGTTTCCCCACCGGGATCGAGGCGGTAGAGCGATCCGGTCGGGGCTTGGCAGGCGTCATCCATGGTGCCGGCGAAGAATCGGCCGTTCCGGTCGCATTTGCCGTCGTTGAAGCGGTTGCCGGGCAGATGGGCCTCGGGATCGGACAGGGGGATGACGGCGCCCGCCGGCAAGCCGATGAACACGAAGCCCGTCCGAAGCGCCGCCACCAGACCGCCGCCTTGCCGCAGGGCGATGCAGCCGATCTCGGAGGGAACGGACAGACTCGCCCTCCACCCGTCGGCGGGGCGATAGCGGTGCAACGCCTTGCCCTTGATATCGACCCAGTTCAAAACCCCCTCGTCCGGGTCCCAGACCGGCCCCTCCCCGAGCAGGGCACGGGCATCCCAGACGCAGCGCGGCTCCGGATTCCCCGTCATTCCGCCACGACGACCTGGTTGCGGCCGCCGCTCTTGGCCCGATAGAGACCGGAATCGGCCTTGGCGATCATGGCTTCGAGCGATCCCTCCAGGGTGGTGCAGGCGCCGATGCTGATGGTGACGCGGATGACGTGGCCCTCCACCTCGATCACCGCGTTTTCGACGTCCCGCCGCAGAGCTTCGAGGATGTCCCGGGCCTCGGCGTCGTCGGCTCCGGGCACGAGGACGCAGAATTCCTCGCCGCCCATGCGGGCGACCAGGGAGGGGGGCAGGAAACGGGTGGCGAGAAGTTTGGCGACCCGTTTCAGGACCGCGTCCCCGGCGTCGTGCCCATGGGTGTCGTTGACCTTCTTGAAGAAGTCCACGTCCATCATCGCCACCGCCAACGGCGCGGAGGTCCGGCTCCGTTCCGCCCAAACCGCGTCGCCATGGGAGAACAGGAAGCGCCGGTTGTAAAGCCCGGTCAGATAATCCCGGTTCGCCGCGTCCTTCAGGGCCCGGACGTGCTCGATGAACTCGGCGTTCTGGGAAACGCGGCAGAAGAATTCCTCGCGGGAGAAGGGCTTGGTCAGGAAATCATTGGCCCCGTTCTTGATGAATCTGGCGGATAGCACGCTGTCCACCTGGGCGGAAATGCCGATGATGCTCAACTCGTGGCGGGCGTATTTCTGCCGGACCTGCCGGGTCAGCTCGACCCCGTCCATGTTCGGCATGTTGTAATCGGTGATGATCATCGAGACGTCGGGATGTTGCTGCAACACCCGCAGCGCCTCGACCCCGTCCCCGGCTTCCAGGACCTCGAACCGGTATTGACGCAGGAGGTCGCAGTTATGCCGGCGGATGGCGGCCGAGTCGTCCACGACGAGAACCCGGATGTTCCGGTTCCCATGGAGCCGGGCCACGAGGGACAGCATGTAGTCGAGGTTGTACTGACTGTCCTTTAGAATATAGTCGATGACGTTCTTCCGGAAAATTTTCCCCCGTATCTCGTCGCTCAGGTGGCTTGTGAAGACGATGACGGGAATCCCGGCGTTCGCGACGTAGTCGATCACCTCTCCATCCAACGCTCCGGGAAGCGTGTAGCCCAGCAGGCTGATGAAAAAATCATCTTTCCGCTCGTCGACGATCCGGACCGCTTCGTCATAGGTGTAGGCGCAGGTGACCGTCAGGCCGGTGCTCGATTCGATGCCTCTCTTGATGATGTTGGTGAAAAACCGCGTTCCGTCGACGACCAGGACGCCCGACATTTCACATCCCCGCTCGTGTTGTTCGCATCAAGGGCGCGCCGAGACGCAGCCGAAATCGGCCCCGCCCGGACTATGTACCAGGATCGGCGGCGCTTGTCATGTCCCACTCCTCCGCGATGCACAATTCGATCCGCCGGATTGGCGCAACGCGGCAAGGCGGAACCCGGAGCGAAAGAGGCCGTTCCGGCTATTTTCCGCGCGGGCGGCCGATCCGCCGTCCGTAACAATTTTACGAAAAAATGCCGCAACAGCGAGATGGAGATTTGACAAGGGCTATAAGCAGAGGTTATAGCCGGTGAAAGGTACTGGCTATGGTTTGTCCTGGGGGACTGATCGGGAGTGTCGAGGCGGGAGTCGCGCGGGGTGGCGCGGACACGGACGATAATCGGGGGGCATCAGGGATGGGTTTGCGGAACGGGAAACGGGAAGCCGGTTTTGGCGTTGCAACAAAGGTCTGTGCCGTTCTTCTTGTCCTGACGGCCTCGCTGGCCGGCGGCGAGGCGCGGGCCTCCCGGGGGCAGGAGCCCGTCGGCAAACCGGCCGTTCCGGCCGCAAAGACCCCGTCTTCCCCCACCAGGGACACCCTGATGGAACTCGTTTCGCGTTGGAACGTCCCCGTGCCGGCGGCGGCCAAGGAGGAGGTCAAGGTCAAGGAAGAGACCAAGGCCAAGGAGGACGTCAAGGCCAAGGGGAAGGCCAGGGCCAAGGGAGACGCCAGGGCCAAGGGGGACGTCAAGACCAAGGAAGAACCCAGGGCCAGGGAAGAACTCCAGACCGGCCACGCGCCCGTGAGCCGGGACACGGGGCTGGGCGCCCGCACCGTCCGCCGCGCCCTGTCCGTGCATGGCGACGTGGGAAAGGCGTTGAATGCCTCGGACCTTCCGGCCGGCGTCGTCCGCGAGTTGACGGCCGCCATGTCGTTTGGTCCGGGCTTTTCCAACCGGGTGCCGAAGGGCGCGGTCCTGACCGTCGTCTACGAGCATACGGCGGACAGCAGGGCCGATTCGGAGCCCGTCCTCCGGGTGGCGTCGTTCCGCAGCGGTGATGAGGAGCGTCACCTGTACCGCTATGCGACGGGCGCCAGCGGCGTGGCCTACCTCGACGAGACGGGCCAGGGGATGGAGATCGTGTCCCTGGAGACCCCGGTGGACAACGTGGAAATCAGTTCCGGCTGGGGGTGGCGCGTCCATCCCGTGCTCGGAGGCAAGCGCTTTCACCAGGGCGTGGACTTCCGCGCCCCGCGCGGGACTCCGGCCCGGTCGGCGGCGGACGGCGTGGTCGAGGAGATCGGGCGCCGCGGCAACTACGGCCTTTATGTCCGCGTCCGCCACGCCTCCAAGCTGGCCACCGCCTACGCCCACCTTGACCGGTTCGCCCCGGACCTGAAGAAGGGCTCGGTGGTGCGCAAGGGCCAGCCCCTGGGATACATCGGGACATCGGGACTGGCGACCGGGCCCCACCTCTACTACGAGGTCCTGGTGGACAGCCGTCAGGTCAATCCTCTGAACATCGAGAAGCTTCCGATCCCCGTGCGATTGACCGACAGCGATCTTGCCCGTTTCAAGAGCTATATCCAGTCGGCCAAGAAAACCATGTTGGATTGAACGGGCTTAACCGTTTTTACCGCCTATCCCGTCCGGAGATTGGTCCCATGGCACCATTCCGTTTGGATGTATCCCGCCCCGACCGGCCATCGAGCGGCCCGTGACGGCCGGGACGAAAACGGGCTGGTTCGAGGCCGCCTCCTCGGCGGTCGGGCACCCCCTGATGGTGGTCCGCAGTTCCGACTGGGTGGCTCTGTACGTGAACGAGGAGGGGCGCAAGGCCCTTGCTTCCCTGGAGGGAGGCGAGCCGGTCGGGCGGTCGGCCCATGATTTTCTGTTCCGTGACCCGTCGGCGGAACGCCGTCTGACGGAGGCGTTGGAACAGGGACGGGGGCGAACGAAGGACTTGATGCTCCGGGTCGGACGGGAAGATGCCGATCCGGTCTGGCTGAGGGTGTCGATCGAGCCCTTCGACAACGACGGCGAACCCTGCCGCATGGTGAGTTGGTCCGACGTGTCCGCAGTGGTCGAAGCGAACGCGGAATTGGTTCGCAGCCGGGAGGCGGAGAAGGTCGCGGCCCAGGCCAAGAGCGAGTTCCTCGCCCGGATGAGCCATGAACTGCGCACCCCCCTGAACGCCATCATCGGTTTCGCGGAGATGCTGTACGAACAGATCTTCGGTCCGCTCGGTTCCGAGAAATATGTCGAATACGCCCGGGACATCCAGGACAGCGGCCGCCACCTCCTCCTTCTGATCAACGATCTCCTCGACATGGCGCGGATCGAGGTCGGCAAGTACGAACTCAACCGCCGCATGGTGGACGTCGCCATCGTGGTCGAAGGGGCGCGAAGGCTGACCCAGAAGGCGGCGGACGAGAAACAGGTGATCGTCGCGGTCAATATCCCCATCGGCATGCCAAGGGTTTACGGCGACGAGCGCGCCCTGCGTCAGGTGGTCCACAACCTGCTCTCCAACGCCGTCAAATTCTCGCCGGCGGGCGGACGGGTCGTGATCAATGCCGACGCCAATGCGGCGATCCTGACGGTCAAGATCTCCGACTGCGGCGCCGGCATTCCTCCGACGGATATCGATCGCATCCTCAAGCCGTTCGAGCGCGGCAGGGACCTGGCCCACGCCGACGACGGCAGCGCCGGGCTCGGCCTTCCCCTCGCCAAGCACCTGATCGAGATGCACGGCGGCTCCCTGTGGCTGGAAAGCACGGTCGGGGCCGGGACCGTCGCCTGCTTCACGATGCCCCGCGTCCCCACTTCGGCCTGAACCGCCCCTGTTCCGCCATGACCTCGCGCTTGCGCCCCGCCTGCGGTGCAGGTAGGGTGATCGCCACGGAAACGTCTGCGAATGGATGCATGCTGCGATGGACGTGGTTCTCGGTCCGCTTTTCTCCGTCATTGACTTGGCCCTGTACTGGTACATGTGGGCGCTGATTCTGTCGGCGGTCATGAGTTGGCTGGTGACCTTTCACGTCATCAATACCCACAATCGTTTCGTTTATATGCTGGGCGACATCCTGTACCGCATCACCGAGCCCGCGTTGCGCCCGATCCGACGCTTGGTGCCGGTCATGAACGGACTGGATCTGTCGCCCATGGTGCTGATTCTACTCATTCTTTTTCTGAGGGGAGTCCTGGTTCAGCTTGCCTATTGATCCCGGCAGCCCCCTGCGGCGCGGCGAAAACGGCGTCCGGGTCGCAATACGGCTGACCCCACGGGCCGCCCGGGACCGCGTCGACGGGGTGGCGCGGGAGGCTGACGGCGGGGCCGTGCTCAAGGTCGGCGTCACCGCCGTGCCGGAGGACGGCAAGGCCAACGCCGCGATGATCCGACTGCTGGCCAAGGAATGGAAGGTTCCCAAGGGCAGCATCGCGATCGTTGCCGGAGCCACGGATCGCCGCAAGACGGTGTTCGTGGAGGGCGACGCGGCGGCGCTCGCCACGCGGTTGGAGGAATGGATGACGCGGAGTTCGCAATGACCAGAGCCATCATCATCGACGGCAAGGCCGCAGCCGAGGAACTGCGCCAGGATATCGCCCAGCATGTGGGCGAGGCCCGCGACTACCACCATATCGTTCCGGGTCTGGCCGTCGTTCTGGTCGGGGCCGATCCGGCGAGCCAGGTCTATGTCCGCAACAAGAACAAGTTCGCGGTCGAGGTCGGCATGCGCTCCTTCGAGCATTTCCTGCCCGAGGACACCAGCGAAAGCGAGTTGCTGACCCTGATCGAGGGACTGAACGACGATCCCGCCGTCCATGGCATCCTGGTGCAGTTGCCCCTGCCACGGGGAATCGATACCCAGCTCGTCATTGAAACCATCGACCCGGTGAAGGACGTGGACGGGTTCCACCCCTACAACGTCGGCCGGCTGTTCACCGGGGGCCAGGGGGTCACGCCGTGCACGCCGCTGGGCTGCCTCGAACTGCTGAAGCGTTCCGTGGGCGATCTGACGGGAAAGCGGGCGATCGTTCTCGGCCGTTCCAACATCGTCGGCAAGCCGATGGCGCAGCTCCTGGTGCGGGAGAACTGCACCGTCACCATCGCCCATTCCAAGACTCTCGATCTGCCCCACGAATGCCGGCGCGCCGATATCGTCGTCGCTGCCATCGGCCAGCCCGAAATGGTGCGGGGGGATTGGATCAAGCCGGGGGCGGCGGTGATCGACGTCGGCATCAACCGCGTTCCCCTTCCCGGCGGCAAGAGCCGGCTGGTCGGGGACGTCAAGTTCGACGAGGCGGTGGAGGTCGCGGGTTTCATCACCCCGGTGCCGGGGGGCGTGGGGCCGATGACCATCTCCATGCTTTTGCGCAACACCCTCCTCCTCTGCTGCCGGCAAAGCAAGATCGACGAGGGATTTTGCGAGCGTCCCTGAGGTTGCCGACGGGAGCGGACGATGGATGAAACCCTGTGGCCTCTCGTTGTGGCGGTGGCCGCGTTCGTGGCGAGCCATCTCGTCCCGGCCACTCCCGCCGTACGCGGGCGGTTGATCCGTCGGCTGGGCGGGCGCGGATATTTCCTCGGATACGGCCTTCTCTCGCTTGTGCTGGTGGCCATGGTAGCGGTCACGTTCCGGGCCGCCCCCCATGTCGAGGTCTGGCCGCAGGAGCCCTGGATGCGCTGGCTGCCGATCCTGACGATGCCGGTGGCCAGTGTCCTGATTCTGGCCGGGATGACGACGCCCAATCCGTTTTCGGTCGGGCCGACGGGGCGCGGCTTCGACCCCGCGCGTCCGGGCCTGTTGCGTCTGACCCGTCATCCCGTTTTGTGGGGGATGACGATCTGGGCCGCCCCCCATGCCGTCGTCAACGGCGACGTGGCGGCGCTGCTCCTGTTCGTGCCGATGCTGGCGTTATCGCTGTTGGGGATTCCTTGGCTGGAATGGAAGCGGCGGCTGGCGCTGGGAGCGGACTTCGATCGTTTGGCGGCGGCCACATCGCGCCCGCGCACCTTCTCCCTGATGGAGGTCGGGTTCTGGCGGATCGGCCTCGGGCTCGTCCTTTACGCGGTGCTGACGTGGCTGCACCCGGTCCTTCTGGGCGTCTCCCCGTTGCCGGGTTGAACCAAACCGGCCAAACTACCTCTCCCGGAAGGCCAACCCCATCCGGCCGAACAGCGGGTCGAAGATGTATTCGAGCACGCTGCGCTGGCCGGTGACGATGCTGGCCGTCACCTGGATGCCGGGCAGCAGCCGGTATTCCTCGTGCTTGTGGACGAAGCGGTCACCCGCGGTCTCGATGCGCACCTTGTAGTAGGCGCCCTTGTCGGTGACGATGCTGTCCGGGCTGATGTTGACCACCGTCCCGCTCAGGTCCCCGAACCGGGAGGCGTCCTGGGAGGCGAGGCGGATGAAGGCCTTCTGTCCGGTTTTGACATAGCCCACGTCATAGACCGCGAGCTTGGCCTCGACCACCAGCCGGTCGCCCGCGGGAACGATATCCACCACCGTCTTGCCCGGCTGCACCACTCCGCCCCGGGTCGTGACGTAGACCGTCTTCACCAGCCCGTCCACCGGCGAACGCAGCACCGTGCGGCGCAGACTGTCGGAGAATTTCTTCATCCGCTCCTTCATTTCGTCCTGGTCGCGGCGGGCCTTGGACAGGTGCTCGTTGATTTCCTTCTGGCGGGCGGTGGCGAGGCCGGCGAGCTGGCTCTGTCCCTCCTTGAGGGCGGACTCGGCACGGGCCAGGACCGAGGCATCCTCGTCGATCTTGCCCTTCAAGGTGTTGGCCTCGCGCAGCAGGGCCAGATGGTTGAGACGGTTGGTCAGATCCTTTTTGAGCAATTCCTCGCTGATGTGGATCTGTTCCTGCATGAGTTTCAGGGCTTCGCGGTTGTTGCGGATCCGGGAGTCGATCTCCTTGATCGCCTGGGCCCGTTGCACGACGGCCTCCTGCTGGGTGCGCTGGGTGTTCCGGAACGCCTCGCGCCGGCTGGAAAACTCGGCGGCCGCCTGTTCGGCCAGCTCGGGATGGGCGCGGCGGAGAGTCTCCGGCAAAAGCAGGGAGTCCGCATCCGTCATCTCCGCCTCGAAACGGGCCACATCCGCGTCGAGGGCGGCGATACGCAAGGTCAATTCCCCGACGTCGGCCCCCGACGAGGTGGATTCAAGCTCCACCAGCGGCTGGTCGCGCACGACCGGCTGGCCTTCCCGGACCAGGATGCGGGAGACGATTCCCCCTTCCAGGTGCTGGATGGCCTTGATCTGGGTGGCGGGGGTCACCTCCCCGACGGCGACGCTGACCACGTCCAGCCGTCCGAACCATGCCCAGGTGGTCAGGGCCGCCAGAGCGAGCAGCGAAAGGGCGATGAACAGATGGGTGGCGGCCAGATGCTCCGGCGCCGGCTCGCTTCCCCGAGGTGGTGGGGCCGGCTCAGACATGGGGCGTCTCCTTTCCGGGGGAATGGACGACACGGGCCACGCGCGGCACCGGTTTTGACCCCAGGTCGAGCAACAGGTGGGCGCGCTGGACGATCTGCGGGTCATGGGACACGGCGACGATGGTGCGTCCCGACGCGCCCAGGGCGTTCATCACCGCAAGAACGGCGGCGCATCCCTCGGCGTCCAATCCCTCGGTCGGTTCGTCCAGGACCACCAGCCCTCCCCCCGAGGCCAACGCCCGCGCCAACGCGATCCGCCGGCGCACGCCGAGCGACAAGTGGCGTCCGCCATCGGTGATGGGCGTTTCGAATCCTTTCGGCGCGGTGTCGATGAACGGGCGCAACCCCACCGCCTGGATCACCCGGTTCAGCCCCTCGCCGTCCAGAGCGGGGGCATTAAGGCGGATGTTCTCGGCGATGGTGCCGGGCAGAAAGACGGGTTCCTGCGGCTGGTAGACCACCTGACGCCGCCACCATTCGGGAGCGACCTGCCGCAGGTCGACCCCGTCCACCAGGATCTGGCCGCGCATGGGATCGATGAGGCCGACGAGCATCCGGGCCAGGGTGGTCTTGCCGCTGCCGTTGGGGCCGGTCACCGCCAAAACCATCCCCGGCTCCAGGGTCAGGGAGAGGGACTCGAACAGCGGGCCGGCGCCGCCCGGGTAAAGAAAGGCAAGATCCTTGAGTTCCAGTTTGCCGCGATAGGGATTGAGGGCGGAACCGCTCTCCGGCTCCAGGGGAAGCTGGGCGAAATCCCGCAACAGCTTGAGCGCCTGGGTTCCCTTGGTGATGGTCTCGGACAGGGTGCCCATGCGGGCGATGGGACCCAGTGCCCGCGCGGCGAGGATGTTCGCGCCGATGAGGGTCGCCACGTCCAGCGTGCCCTCCACCACCAGCGTCGCGCCGACGGCGATGATGGCGATGCCCTGGAAATTGGCGATTCCGGCGACGAGCGACTGGTTCAGCCCTTCCGCGTCGGCGAGCCTGCGGCGGAGCGACCTCAAGACACCGCGCTGGCGATCCCACAGACGAAACAGCATCCCGGACCCGTTGAAGGCGCGGGTCGTGTCGGCGCCCTCGACGGCGGCGGTCAGCAGGGATTGGGTGTTCGCCGCGGCGTCGGTCATGGCCCGGGTCGGCGCCTGCATGGCCTTCTGCGCGGCGACGACGAGGTAGAGGGTCAGCGCGGAGGAAACCGCGACGATTCCGGCCAACAGGGGACTGAGGGCCAGCAGGGTGACCATGAACAGCAGGGCAAAGGGCACGTCCAGCACGGCGGTCACCGTGGGGGCGGTGAACGCCCGCTCGACGGAATCGACATTGCGGGCGATTTCTTGACGCAGACCGGAGGCGATCCGGTCCAGCGCCCCGACCCGAGCTTGCAGGAGGACGCGATAGGCGACGTCCCCCGCCTGCGCGTCGGGCCCGGAGCCGATGGCGGCGGCCAGCTTCATCCGCGCCAGCCTGAACCCGAACTCCAGCAGCGCCGCGATCACCACGCCGACGGTCAGGGTGACGAGGGTCGCGTCGACCCCATACGACACATACCGATTGAGCACCTGGATCACGTACAGGGTGCTCGCGAGCCCCAGGATGTTGACGAACAGGGATGCCAGCAACAGCTCGCCGAGAAGGAAGGGGCTGGCGGCGAGACGTCGGAAAAGCTCGGTCATGACGGACTCGCGGATCGGAGGCGGTGGAGATGCGCCGCGCCGGGGAGAGTCAGGGCGCCGCCGCTCCGGCGCCCGGCGCCTTCGTCGCTTCAGGTCCCTGCGCCTTCGTCGCTTCAGGTCCCTGCGCCTTCGTCGCTCCGGCACCCGGCGCCTTGGGCTTCGCCTTCTCCGGGGCGGGCTGGGGGTCCTCGGCGACGCGGACGATGTCCTCGTCCTTGATCTGTCCCATGGCGGTAAGAAGGGTAAAGGCGGAAACGACGAGGTCGGCCTCCTCGCCCACGGCGGCGGTCAGCGCCGTGCGGTGGACCGTCTCGCCGCTCAGGACGTCGATCAGCGACCGCTTCCCCAGGGCGCGCTCGCGCCGCGCCAGTTCCAGGAACTCGGCCGCCAGGGCCACCTCGTTGCGGGCGATGGAGGCGGAGGTCTTTTTGCTGCCCAGCCGTTCCCAGGAATTGCGGACCAGTTCGGATACGGTGATCCTCGCGTCGTTCAGACGGCTGACGCTGGCCGAATCCGACGCCTCCGCCGCCTTCAGGGTGTTGATGGCCGTCAGACCGAGGTTGAAGGGCCAAGTGACCTGCCCCTTGAGCACCGTGTCCTTCTTGTTGCCGGCGACGCCGCCTTCCTCGTTCTTGGACTTGTGATCGGCGACGAACTCGACCTTGGGGAAAAACCCGTCGGCCCTGGCGCCGACGATGTTTTCGCGGGCGATGGCCGTGGCCAGGAAACTCGCCTGGATCGTGGGATTGTGCTCCCCAGCGATGTCGATGGCGGCGTCGATCGACGCGGGAAGGCGGTCCATCGGAACCTGAATCCGGTGAAAGGTGGACAGATCGCCCGGCTCGCGCTTGAAGACGGCGCGGAAGCGGTTGATGGCCTGGGTGAAATCGAGTTCCGCCGCGACCCGCTGACGTTCCGCCGTCGAGAGCTGGGCCTTGGCCTGCAACACGTCCGTCGAGTACCCGCCGCCGAGTTGCACGCGGGCCTCCTCAAGCCCGGTCTGCTTCTGGATGCTGGCAACCGACTCGCGGGCGTTCTTCAAGGCCTCGGCATAGCGGGTGATCTGGATATAGGCGGTCGCGGCCTCCAGCAGGGCGCTCTGCCGCGCCGCCGTCAGCGCCAGTTCCGCCTGGGTCGTGGTCAGCTTCGCAACCTCGACCTTCGACGTCGTGCTGCCGAAGTCGTAGATCAACTGGGTCAGCGTGAGGTCCAGTTCCTTGGGACGGTGGTTGGTGCTGCTGATGTGCTGGCGGCCGGTCCAGGCGACGGCCTTGAAGCTGGGATACCAAGCGCCGTAGGCGGCCTTGCCCCGCTGCTGGGCCGCTTCGAGATCGGCCTCCGCCGCCTTGATTTTGTCGTTGTTCTTGATGAAATCGGACAAAAGCTCCGCCATGGGCTCCGCCCGTGCCGGGACAAAAACCGCGAAAGACAGGACAAGGCCCAGCGCCACCGACGCCAAGCCGCCACGAAACCACGCCATCGGCACTCCACCCGCGATACTGGCGCAGTACAGCAAATATCGGGCACCGAATTCAACACATATTTTTGTAGGGTTTTTAGCGATCAAGGCCCTTTCTCCAAAGACATTGCGGAGGGGTTGTCGAACCGGTGCGCGCGCGCCATAGTCGCAGCCATGATGATTACCGAAAGAGCCCTACCCTCTTTTGAGGACGCCGCGCGCGCGATGGCCGCCGAGATGGCGCTGGCGCT
>JADGDA010000004.1 GCA_015228695.1 Alphaproteobacteria bacterium | reverse complement strand
CCCGCCCACGGCCACCACCCCCAGGGAGCCGGAGGAGGGGGGAGGGGGGAACACATGGCCAACGGCGAAGTCGTGGATGATCCGGATGATCTGATCCATCAGGAAACTGTTGCTCCGCACCACGTCGGCGCCGCTGTCCCCCGTTTCCTCGAACCGGTGGCGGACGACCTCGAACCCGTGCTGGACCGCCGCTTTCAGAAGGGACAGGGCCGCATTGCGCCGTTTTGGCGGATCAATGGACGGGTCGGCGGCCAGAGCCTCCAGGCTGGCGTTGATCGCCAACCGGTCGATGATTTCACGCTGGTTGTGAACCTTGAAGGACTTCAACGCCGTCACCCCGTTCAGCCATCCCAAGGTTATGCACGAAGGCGGCGACCGTATCCAGAGCTTCCTCCATGTTGCCCCGTGCGGTACGGCCGGTGGCGCGCCCCTTGGGCTCGAAGGAGTGGCCGGCGCCCTCGATCCAATGAAGCCGAATCGCCGGCGACAGGGGGTATCCCGCGACCGTTTCCCGATCTCCCATGGGGTCGCGGGAGCCTTGGCAGAAGAGGGCAGGGGTCCGCAACCCGGCCAGATGGGAAATCCTCGGCTTTTCCGGCTTTCCCACCGGATGGAAAGGATAGCCGAGGCAGACCACCCCCCGCGCGCCGACCTCGTCGGCGATCATGCTGGCCATGCGTCCCCCCATGGACTTGCCGCCAACCACCAAGGGGCTTCCGAGACTTCGCGCCACCCCGCGCCAATGGTCGAGCAGAACCTCGACCCGGTCGGGAGGACGATGTTTCCCCCCGTCACGGCGCGCGGCCATATAGGGGAACTCGAAGCGGACGACCCGGACTCCACGGCTCCCAAGCCCCAGGGCGAAGGCCTCCATGAAGGGGGAATCCATCGGCCCTCCGGCACCGTGGGCCAAGGCAAGAAGGGGAGGGGCGGTTAATTCGGTGACGTTCAACGTCTATCCGTTCTAGTGCAAGGATGAATGGCATATTCCAGCGGGCCAAGGTCATCCTGGACCACATCCCAAATGCGCCGCGCATTGGTGCGAAAATACTCATGCACAATGCGGTCGCGCATACCGGAGATGGCTCGCCAGGGAATTTCGGGATGGGCTTCCTTGAAGTCCGGGTCGGTGGCCTTGACCGCCTCGCCGATCACACCGATGGAATACAGGACTGAGCGGATGACGACCGGATTTTTTTCGAATGCCGCAAAGTCCATGCCTGCGGTGTCGGTCCGGATATCGGCAATCGCCGCCAGAATGTCGCCGATCCGATCCCGATGCCCGCGCGGCATCAGAACACCCGCACCTGATCGTGTTCGAACGCCTCCCGCACCGACGGCCGGAATGAGTCGACCTCGCCCAGATCGACCGGATAGCCCAACACATCCTGAAGCAACAGGCGGGTGTCCTCCATGCGGATCAGCGAGAATGAGTGGCCGGGTTCGATCTCGACGGCAATGTCGATGTCACTGTCGTCGCGCACCTCGCCTCGCGCCAGCGACCCGAACAGCGACAGATGCACGACACCACGACGGCGAAGTTCAGGCTCCGTCGCTTTGAGCTGTTGCATGACGTGCTGAAGGGTGGCGACCATCGCTTCCTTTTCTCGCCCTACATACGGAGTTCAGAATAAAGGTGAATGATGGGGGCGACAAGGAGGTGACCGCACCCCATTTGTCGCATAATGTATATTATGGATAGCAAAAGATGGCGGAGAACGGGGCGGATCAGGTCGGAATCTCCAGGGTCAGGCCGTCGTATGCGGGTTCGATACCGGCGGGAATGCTGGCTTTTAGGGCCTCATAGTCGAGACGCGGGCTCATGTGGGTCAGGATGGCGCGTTCCGGCTTCAGCCGCGCGATCCACTCCAGGGATTTGTCGAGGTGGGCATGGGTCGCGTGCTCCCGGTCGGTGAAGCAGTCCACGATCCAGAGGCGGACACCCTCCAGGGCCGCGAAGGCGGCGTCGTTCAGGTTGACCACGTCGGTCGAGTACGCCACCGGACCCATCCGGAAACCAAGGGAAGACATGTCGTATCCGTGATCCTGTTCGAACGGCGTCACCTCGATGCCGTTGACCGGGAACGGACCGGCAATCTCGTGCGGGATGAGCCAGGGTTTGTAGATCGGAAATTCCCCGGTCTCGTGGGTGGAAAAGGCATAGGCGAACCTGGCCCGGATACCCGCCATCGCCCTGGGGGTGGCGTGGACGTGGATCGGAGCCCGCATGATCCGGTTGATTTCGCGCAGATCGTCGATGCCGTGGACATGGTCGGCATGCTCGTGGCTGTAGAGCACTGCGTCCAACCGGCGTGTCCCGCTGTCAAGAAGCTGCTCGCGAAGGTCCGGCGGAGTGTCGATCAGGATGGAGGTGTCCCCGCTCTCAACCAGGATGGCCGGACGCCGGCGCCGGTTTTTGGGGTTGGCGGGGTCGCACAGTCCCCAACCGTAGCTGAGCGCCGGCACCCCCCCTGCCCCGCCGCATCCGAGAATCGTCACCCTCATGGTCATTGCGATGCTCCGGAGGCGTCGATCTTCCCGAACAGCTTCAGGACATTGGCGGTGGTCGCCTGGGCCAGGGCCTCCGTGGAGATGCCCTTGATCTCCGCGACCTTGGCCGCCGTGTGAACGACGAAGGCGGGCTCGTTGCGCCGCCCCCGTTGCGGGACCGGAGCCAGAAACGGCGCGTCTGTCTCTACTAGTAGATGGTCGAGGGGGACGGCCTTGATCGTGTCCCGCAACGGTCCCGCCTTGTTGAAGGTGGCAATCCCCGACACCGAGATCAAGAGTCCGAGATCGAGCGCCACCGCCGCCAGTTCCGGCCCGGAACTGAAGCAATGCACCAGACCGCGGAACCGTCCCCGCGCCATTTCCTCCCGCAGAATGCGGATGATGTCCTCGTCGGCGTCGCGGGTGTGGATGATCAGCGGCAGTCCCGCCTCGCGGGCGGCGGCGATGTGGACGCGGAAGCTCCGCTGCTGGTCCTCTCGCGGACTGTGTTCGTAAAAATAGTCGAGGCCGGTCTCGCCGAATCCCACGACCTTGGGATGGCGGGACAGCGCGATCAGACGCTCCTTGTCCACCGGGGGTTCCTTGCCGGCTTCGTGGGGGTGGATTCCGACCGTGCAATAGACGCCTTCATGGCGCTCAGCCACCGCCAGCACCCGATCGAAGCGGGTGACGTGGGTGGAAATCGTCAGCATCCGGGACACCCCCGCCCGTCGCGCCCGTCCGACCACCTCGTCGAGGTCTTCGGCGAAGTCGGGAAAGTCCAGGTGGCAGTGGGTGTCGACCAACATCAAGGTTCTCCCCGTCCCTATCCACGCGCCAGTACCAGCTTTTCGATCGTCAAAAATGCCCCGAGAAGTGCCTGTTTGCGGTCGAGGTTGACGGCCTCCACTCCCGCGAAAAGCCGCAGGTTCTCCTCCCAGGCCCCCACCCATCGGTCCAGCCCGCCGGCTCCGGTCAGGCGCGCGGCAAGGGCGGCCTCGCCGGGAGCCAGCTCGGGGAGGGATTCCCTTCTGGCCCCGAAACGGATCACCCGCGCCAGCCACCAGTTCAAAAGATCGCCCGCGGTCCGGAAGGCGGTGCCGTCACCCTTGAGCATCCGGTCGCAAAAGGCGTGGAGAGCGGAAATATCGGTCGTGGGCATGCCCTGGATCAATCCGAGCATATCCCGGTAAATGCTTCCCCCATCCTGCTCCGCCAGGGAAAGCGCCCTGCCGATGCTCCCTTCCGCCAGTCCGATCAGCGTCGCCACAGCCTCGGGCGCAAGATCGGGGCGATAGCGGCCGAGAAGGTCCCTGACCTGACGGTCCGCCAGCGGACGAAGGGGCAAGGCGCGGCAACGGGAACGGATCGTCGGCAGCAGGGCGGCCGGATTGTGGGCGACCAGAAGAAGAAGGGCGCGTCGCGGCGGCTCTTCCAGCATTTTCAGAAGAGCGTTGGCGGCGTTCCGGTTCATTTCATCGGCGGAATCGACCACCACCACCCGCCAGCCCCCCTCGGCCGGAGTGTGCGAGAGGAAGTGTCCCACCTCGCGCACGTCGTCGACCACGATTTCGCTGCGCCGTTTGGACTTGCCGCCCTCGGCGTACCCGCGCTCCACCAGGAGAAAATCGGCATGGCCACCGGACTCCACGCGCCGGAACACGGGGTCGCCCGAAGGAAGATGAAGCGAGGGAGGGGCGTCCGCGAACAATCCCCCCTGCCCGGCCCGCGCCCCCCCCGCCAGGACGAACCGGGCAAAGCGGAAGGCCAAGGTCGCCTTTCCAATTCCCCTCGGACCGGAAATCAGCCAGCCGTGGGCCAGACGATCCGAAGTCCAGGCGTCGAGGAGAATCCGTTCCGCCCCCTCGTGGCCAAAAAGATCGGGATTCGCGCGGGGATCAGGAACCGGGTCCATCGCAGGCTTCCAACGGAACGTCGAGGCGTTCCCGCACCAGGGACACGATGGCGCGATGAACCTCCTCCACCGGGGCGGCGGCGGGGACGACCGCGCAGCGGCCGGGGTTCCGCCGGGCGATGTCGAGAAAGGCGCTCCGCAGAGTCTCGTGGAAGGCCTCTCCCATGCGTTCATAGCGATCCTCGGCGGACGTCCGCAGTCCGGCCCGCCGCAGCCCTTCCGCCACGGGAAGATCGAGCACGAGGGTCAGATCGGGAACGAAGGAGCCCACGACCAGCCTGTGAAGGGCCTCGACCGGCTCCCGCCCGAGCCCTTGGGCGTATCCTTGATAGGCCATGGTCGAATCGGCGAACCGGTCGCAGACCACCCATCGGCCCTCCCGCATCGCGGGTCTCACCACCCGGGTCAGATGATCCTGGCGGGCGGCGAAGTGAAGCAGGGATTCGGTCAGCGCGTCCCAACGCCCCACGTCCCCCTCGACAAGAAGCCGGCGGATGATTTCCGCTCCCGGAGAGCCTCCGGGCTCGCGCGTGGTCAACGGCGATATCCCGGCTTTTTCCAGCGACCGGACCAACAGGGCAACCTGAGTGGTCTTGCCGCCCCCCTCCCCGCCTTCGAAGGTGATGAAGCGACCGGGCCGCACCTTAGCGCCCGCCTCCCCACAGGGTATGTTTGAGAAGGGCGCCCAAACGACCGGTAAAGCCGAGACGTCCCACGTCCGCGCCCGCGAGCAGGGGCAGCTCCACCGGCTCCATGTTGGGCACCGCTATCTTCAGCGTGGCGATACGGTCGCCTTTTCTGATCGGAGCGGGAATGGGGCCGTCATAGACGACGGTGGCCTTGATGTCCTTCCCCCCCTGACGCGGCAGGGTGTAGACGACCTTCTTTTCGCTCACCAACGGCACGGCGTCCCTGTCGCCGAGCCAGACCTCGGCGGTGGACACCTCCTGCCCCGCGCTGAAGAGGGAATAGTTTTCGAACTCACGGAACGCCCACTCCAACAACCGCTCGGACTCGGACGCGCGGGCCTTCATGCTGGGAAGGCCGTTGAGCACCATGATGAGGCGGCGTCCGCCGCGCACCGCGGAAGCCGTCAACCCATAGCCCCCCTCCTCGGTGTGCCCGGTCTTGAGGCCGTCGGCCCCCAGATCGGGCTTGTAGAGCAACGGGTTCCGGTTTCCCTGCTTGATCTTGTTGTAGGTGTATTCCAATTCCTTGAAAATCGGGTAATAGCTCGGGAAATCCTCGATCAGCCGACGGGCCAGGGTCGCCAGATCCCGCGCCGTCATCAGGTGCTCGGGGTCGGGCCACCCGTTCGAGTTCTTCAGGACGGAGCGCGTGAGCCCGATTTCCCGCGCCTTCTGGGTCATTTGCTCGGCAAATTCCGCCTCGCTGGAGGCCAGATTTTCCGCAATCACCACGCAGGCGTCATTGCCGGACTGAACGATGATTCCGTGCAGCAGTTCCTCGACCTTGACCCGGTCCCCCACATGGACGAACATTTTCGAACCGCCGGTCCTCCAGGCCCGCTCGCTGACCGCGAAGCCGTCGTCGAGGGACAGCGTTCCCTCCTTCAGCTTCGAAAAGGCCATGTACACGGTCATGAGCTTGCTCATGGACGAGGGGTGCATCAACTCGTCGGCGTTTTTTTCGAGGAGAACGGTGCCGGTATCGTAGTCCTGGATCATCGCTTGACGGGCGGCGGTCTCCATCGTCGCGGCCGTGGCCGGGGCGGCCGCGACCACCACCCAGCATGAAACAAGGGCGCCCAGGCCAAAGCGAGAAAAACGCATCTACTTCTCCAACAGTCGGCGGATCGTCAGTCCAGGACGACCACGCGGGAGTCCCGGAATCCCTCGGCGCGCAACTTGCTCGCCGTGCCCTCGGCGGCGGCTTTCGTTTTGAGCGGACCGACGCGGACACGATAGATCTTTCCATTGCGGGCCGGGGCCTCGTCGATCACCGTCTTCCCGAATTTCCCCAGCTTCTTGGCAAGATTCCGGGCGTTCTGTTCGCTGGAGAACGAGCCGGCCTGAACGAAGATGTCCCCCTTGCCGGCCGCCGCGCCGGCCTTGGGAACGGCGGTTCCGGTTTTCGAGGCGACCGTTCCGGGCTTGGCCGGGGCGGCCTTTAAGTTCGAAGCGGCTGTCGGTTTCCTTGGCGCTGGGGGGGCGGTTTCCTTGACGGGCGAAAAAGGCTCCGGCTTCAAGACGACGGGGCCGGGCCTTTCCGAATGAGACGCGGAGGGAGCGGGCAAGGGCTCGCCGCTGACCGGCAAGGGGGAAAGCGATTCGCTTGCGACGGTGATGCGCGGCGCGGGCTCGACCTTGGGTTCGCCGTCCTGGGACGCATTGCGCAGAAGCTCGTTTTTCAGCGCAAGGCTCTCCTCGGGCAGGATCTCCACCTGGACCTTGGTGGTCCCCTGGGACTCGAATCCGAGGAGCTGGGCGGAGCGGCGGGAAAGATCGAGGATACGATCGTTGGCGAACGGCCCGCGATCGTTGACCCGGACCACGAGGGAGCGTCCGTTGCCCAAGTTCGTCACCCGGACCAGACTCGGCATCGGCAGGGTCCGGTGCGCGGCCGTCAGGGCGTTCATGTCGAAGATTTCACCGTTACCGGTCCGCTTCCCATGAAAATCGCTCCCGTACCAGGAAGCCACCCCGACCTCCCGGTAGCGGTCATCCTCGTGGGGATAGTACCAGATGCCGTTGATCTGATAGGGAGCGCCGACCTTGTAGATGCCACGCGAGGCGGAGTCCTGGGAATCCGTCATCCTCTTCGCCGTATGCATCACGAGCTGCGTCTCGGAGCAGGCCGCAGGCAGAATGCAGGCGAGCCCCAGGGCAAAGGCTCGGATCACTTGTGTTTTGCGCATGCGTTGGTATACCGCGTTCTTTCATCGACGATATGTTGTCAGTCTACCGACCTCCCACCCCATCCGCAAGCTGCCCGACCGCGATTGCGAATAAATTGGACCGATTCCACTTCAGAATCGTCTCGAAGTTCCCATGGACGAGAAACGCCCGCCCCCCTTTCCCTTCCGGCAGGAGGACGGAGGCGGAGAGAGTCCCTTTCGCCTTGGGAACGGGCAAGGGCTGGCCGTTGCCCTGGCGCACGCCGAGGGCGTTCCACTCTGCGAGGGTCTTTCTGATTTTCGGATCGGCCAGCTTTTCGTCAAATTTCTTGGGCAGACGGACCGACATGCCCCAGGTCTGGTCCTCCTTCCAACCCGATTTCGACAGGTAGTTGGCGATTGAGGCGAACACGTCCGCCTCGGTGCCCCAGATGTCCTTGTGGCCGTCGCCGTTGTAGTCCTCGGCGAAGCGCAGGAAGCTCGAAGGCATGAACTGGCTCTGCCCCATGGCTCCGGCCCAGGACCCTTTCATCTTCTCCGGGGCGATGTGTCCCTGGTCGAGGATCGTCAGCGCGTTCAGCAGCTCGGAACGGAAAAAGGCGCTGCGCCGTCCGTCGTAGGCCAGGGTGGCGAGCGCGGCGACGACCGGGAAACTGCCGGTGACGCGGCCGAAATCGGTCTCGACACCCCACAGGGCGACGATGAAACGCGACGGCACGCGGTATTTTCCGGAAATCTCCTTCAGGAGAGCGGCATGGGCCGCGAGCTTCCCTTGCGCCGCCTGGATACGGGCCTTCGGCACGACCTGTTGCAGATACTTGGCGAGGGAAAGCTTGAATTCGGGCTGTTTTTTGTCGAGTTCCAGAACCCTGGGGATGGGCCGGACGTCGGCGAGCGCCTTGTTCAGGGTGTCTTCCTTGATCCCCTTGCCCAAGGCTTCGGTGCGCAGATCCTGAAGCCAGACCTCGAAAATCTGCTTTTCCGCCGGCGAGGCCCAGGCCTCCGAAGCCGAAAGCGAGGCGAGCGCCGCCACGGCCATCACGAAGCGCCGCCATCCCATGGACGACATGATGCTGTCCCCTTGGTTCGTGGAAGATTTGGACCGCGTCCCCGCCCATCTCTGCCACATCTCGCTCCTCCGGACAACGCCGGAGATTTCACGTCAGGGGTCGGAGGGAGCGGGAAAAAGGCTGGAGGTCCGGCCCATCAGCCGGTAAGCGAGGAGACCGGCCCACTCATGGGTCACCCACAGGCTCGCCAGCCCCTCGACGGGATTGAGCCTGGGCCTCCAGCGAAGGCGCCCCTCGGTGAGGTAATCCACCGGATAGGGGATCACGGGCCATCCGGCGGCGCGGAAGACGGCGACGGCGCGGGGCATGTGAAAGGCGGAGGTGATCAGAACCCATCGCTCGCCCGGAACCGGACGGGCCAGCGCCTTGGCGAAAGCCGCGTTCTCGTAGGTGTTGCGGGAGCGATCCTCGAACACGACCCGGTCCGCGTCGAACCCCCACTGGGCCATGAAGCGGCGTGTGACCAGGGATTCCTTGAGGTCCTGGCGGAACGGGTCCCCCGATCCCCCCGCCACGACCAGCCGGGCGTCCGGATGGCGGTCGGCCAGGGCCATGAATTCGGTCAGACGCTCGATGGAGCCGTTGACCGAAGGCTGGCCCCTGGCCGTGGTGACGAACTGGTCGGCGAACCCGCCCAGGACGATGATTCCGTCGACTCGGCCGGACAGAACCTCCACCCGGGGAAACCGGTTTTCCAATCCAATCAACAGCCAGTCCCCAACCGGGACGACGCCGAGAAAAAGGATTCCCACCACGGCTCCGCCGACGATCGCCCGCCCGCCCCGCCATCTCCTTGTCCACAAGGCCGCCGTCCCCGCGACCAGGGCCATGAAAAGCAGCGCGGCGGGGTCCATGACGGCCCAGATCAGCTTCGAGGCGGCGAAGTTCATGCGAACGGCCCGGGGATGGAGGGCAAGGCTATGGAGGCGGCCGGGACGGGATGATATAATCCGGCGGGGGCGTCCGCAATGGGGGACCCCGGAGGAGAGGCCCTGGCCTCGGGCGGGAGGACAAAGGATTGGGGGAGGGCAATGGATTGAAACGGTATTTTTCTCAACGGCTTTTCGCCTTCACGGGCGCGGCGCTTCTGGCGCTGTCGGGGGGGGCGGTGGCGGCCGACTGGGTGAGCGTCGGGCCGGGCTGCCGGATGTGGAATCCGTTCCCCGAAAGGAACGAGAGCTTCGTCTGGAACGGCAAATGCGAAAATGGCTTGGCCGACGGCCCGGGCAACGTGATCGAGAAGAACGCGGCGAACCGGGTCGAGACGATCGGATACGGAACCTGGACGCAGGGCAAGCTGCACGGGGACTATTACTACGAGAAGGACGGGTTCACCTGCTATGAGCAAAAGTTCTACGGCGTGGCGAAACAGACGCTGTGTGTGGGTGGAGACGGACGGGCGACCCTGCGCGCGGTGGATAACCTCGGCCGCGCCGTGGAACCGATGCGCCCGTTGACCCCGGAGGAAACCGCCCTCTATTCGGTCGTGCTGGAAAAGATCGCGACGAAGGGTTACATCGTAGCGGGCCGTTGACCCGGAGAACCCCGCTGTCGCAGGCAGGTGGCTGATGCCGAGAGAGAAGGAAACCCGACCGGGAGACGCCGCCCAGAGGCGGGAGGCGGGCCTCGTCCCGGTGACGGTCTGGGTGCCCGCGGAGAGAAAGGCGGAGGTGCTCCTGCTGGCGCGGAAAATGGTCCGGGAGGCCCAATCCTCCTCCCAGCCCACGGTGCAGCCGCCCGCCACGGAACGGGCCGAGCTTCCGCGGCTGCGCCCTTCCTCTCCCACCTCCCTCCCCCTCCCGACATCCCTTCCCCTACCCCCTCTTTTCACTCCTCCTCCCCTCACTCCCCATCTCCCTCCCACCACGTCCCCGGCTCCGGGGCAGGACGAACCCGCCCCCGAGCCCCGGAAGCTCGAAATCGACGATCAGGACGTCGTCAAGCGGGAAGAGATTCTCCGGATGGAAGCGATGAAAATGGAGAAACTCACCCGCATGCGGAGACTGGCGGCCAAACTTCGGAAAAAAGCTCCGCCCCCCCCCTGACGGTGCTTCATACCCCCAAGAATGCCCGGAATCATTGACAGCGGGAAGCGCGGCGACCATCCTCCGCCCAAGGTGCCGCTGGGGGATGGACGGATGGAGCGCGTTCTCGAAAAGCTGATTTTCCGCAGCCGCTGGCTGATGGCTCCCTTCTACCTGGGGCTGGTCGGGGCGCTGCTGCTGCTGCTCGTCAAGTTCAGCCAGGAATTCATCCACATCGTCCCCCACGTTCTGGAGATGAACGAGAACCAGATGATCCTGGCGGTATTGTCCCTGATCGATATGTCGCTCGCGGGCAATCTGCTGCTGATGGTGATTTTTGCCGGCTACGAGAACTTCGTGTCGAAGATCGACACCGGCGACAGCGAGGACCGGCCGGAATGGATGGGAAAGGTGGACTTCAGCGGTCTGAAGCTCAAACTGATCGCCTCCATCGTGGCGATTTCCGGCATCCACCTGCTGAAGGCATTCATGAACGTCGATGTGCAGAACAAGGAGAACCTCGCCTGGATGCTGGCGATCCACATGGCGTTCGTGGTTTCCGGCGTTCTGCTCGCGGTAATGGACCGCATCGTCGAGGGACCAAGGCCGCACCACTGAGAGTCTGTGGGACGGTAAGGAAGCGTGGCCGAGTGGTTGAAGGCTCCAGTCTTGAAAACTGGCATACGGGCAACCGTATCGTGGGTTCGAATCCCACCGCTTCCGCCAGCAACGTCATGCCCGAGCCTGGGTGGCGGCTCACCTTGACCAGACGCCTCCCTCCCCACGGTTCACCGGCTTTTTTCCAGACAACGGTGGTGTGCCCTGACGATTGAGCGTATCGTTTTGATGTCGATGTCTTTTGACGGCGTGACTCCAACCTTCCGAACGGCCGTTGTGAAGCAGAGATTTGCGTCGTCTTCCTGGCTGATGTTGTCGGCGTAATCCTCATTCAGGGTCCCGGATAGAACCTTTTCCTTCCCGCCACCCACGGATCGTTGCCATAAAAGCGTGCCGATGCAGCACGCTGAACAGCTTTTATAATATATAATTCTAGGACTCGCATGGCCGCCCGCGTTGAGCCATGTGCCCGGTTGCACGTTGCTACGCATGGTGAGCATGTCGCCCTTCAGGCTTGCCGTCTTGATGCCCCCTTCGCAGCGGTCGCCTCCCTGGATCAACGTCTTGGCACTCAGCATGACCTCGCCGGCCTTTCCCGGCTTGCGCCGCACCGTTTCGATCGAACTCAGGAAGCCGCTGCCGCCGGTCACATGGGCCACCAGGAACACCTCCCGTCCATCCGCCAGGGTCCCGAGCCGCTGGTAACCGAACCAAGTGTAGGGAATGCGCGTGGACGGGCTGAGCGGTCCACCCTTGGCGACAAGATATCCTTCCTGTACCTCGGGCACGTTATGCTCGTTGCCGAGTTGGCATGCCCGCAGGGGCACAGGCACTCTTTTGCCGGTTTCATCCGAGACGGCTGCACCGAGACACAGCGGATGAATGTAGTTTGGCTTGTCGAGAGCGGCGGGTCGTGCCGGCTCGTAAGGGGCACCGAGTTGGGCCAGCCGTTCCCGGTAAAGGCCGGCGAGACACCGCGCACCCCGCCACAGATCGGAGAAGGAAAGCGTCTCGTCGGTAAAATCCGGCAGGGAGCACCCCGTTTCCCGCGCCCTACTCCACGCCCGCTGCGCTTTGGCCAGAGCCTCGGCCTCGGCCGTGGGCAATCCGGCCTGCCGCTTCGCGCGGGCTTCCTCCACGGCATCGTCCATGGCCGCCAAGCCACCGTCGATACAGACCAGCCTCTCGACCGGCGAATTCTTTATGTCCAAACAGGACGCGCGATCAGCGATGGCGGGGGCCGACGGAACAAAGGCCAGACAGAAAACAACCCATGAGAGAGCGGTGCGTGTCGTGAACATCATGGCCCCCGCAAAGTTCCGTTCCTGTACACCCACTTGGCCCGAGGTTCTCCGCCACGATTCGGCTGGACGATACGGACCTCTCCGCCTCCGGTCTCGGACACATCGACCTCGTCATAACATGTCCCGAATTGCCTGGAGACGAAGACGGGCCTGCGGCCGACATCGATCACGCGCAGCAGCAACGGACAGGCGTTGCCGCCCGAACCGATGGCGAGCACCAGGACGCGCGGCGGTCCATCCTCCGGAAACGACTTCTCGACGAGGGCCATTTCAATGGCCCGATCACGCAGAACCGGCCTGCGGTCCAGAAACACTTCCACCCCACGCCCCTCGTTCTCGTGGGCATTCACGATCGTCAGCGGCCCGGCGGCGGTCTCAATGGTTTCTCCCCGTCCCCGCGCGCCACCGGCCATGGCCGGGGCGGGCAATGCCGTCAGCGCGACGATCAGCGCGGCCGGGAGAAGGACATCCGCTCCGCGCAAAATCCCCGTCATGGCAGCGTCTTGGCCAGTCGGAAGCCAAAGGCGCTGATCGATACGCGATCATCGCTCTTGATGCGGGAGGTCGAGCGCAGGAACCACGAACCGTCGTTCCAGGAGCCTCCCCGCACCGTGTGCTCTCCGCAGTTTCCGAAAGTGTTCGGCGATCCGTCCGTCGGCGCGCCGGAGTAGTTCTCGCTCCAGCAGTCCTGGACCCGCTCCCCGATGTTTCCCAACAGATCATAAAGACCGAAGGCGTTGGGCGACTTCCCACCCACGGCATGGGTCCGCTCACCCGAATTGTCGTCGTACCAAGCGATGGACCCCAAGCAGGTTTCCGTATCGCCACATGGATATTTCGTCGTCGTCGCCGCCCGGGCGACATATTCCCACTCCGCCTCGGACAGCAGGCGATAGGGACCGTCGCCGCCCGTCGATACCTGTGCCACCGACCGGACCTTCGCATTCAGGCGGGCAACGAACTCCTGGATATCTTTCCATTTCACCCGCTCCACGGGATTTCGCGCACCCTTGAACCAACTCGGGTTGGAGCCCATCACCGCTTCCCATTCTCCTTGCGTCACCTCGTATTTCCCAACCGCGAAAGGTCGTGGGATCGTTACCCGATGCACCGGCTTCTCGTCGTTGACGATGCCGTTCGAGCCCATCATGAAGCTGCCTGCCGACACCACCACCATCTCCGGGCAGTCGGCGCAGTCGCGGAACGCCGCGCCGGAGGACGTGTTTCCACCGGGCGTGACCGTGGGTGGGGGAGGAGGGACGAGGGCCGCCACCTGCTGCTGCTGCTGTCGGCGCAATTGTTCCTGTTCCGCCTTGATGCGCGCCAATTCGGCGCGCGCCGCTTCGACTTTCAGTCGCTCGGTTTCGGCGCGGGCCGCCGCCACTTCCGCCTGGATGCGAGCCGCATCATCAGCTTGGATGCGACCCGCATCATCAGCCTGGATGCGACCCGCATCATCTGCCACAGGCGTCCCGCCGCCAGCCGGTGTGAACACGAACGTTCCCACCGACTGGTCGTAGACCGCCGGCGTTTGGGTGTGGCCCACCGCCTTCGCCTTTTCGATCACGGCCAAGCGCACCCGCCGGACGACCTCCTGGACGTCGAGACCCGGCGTGCGTATCGCCTTCAGGAATTCACGGGTGAACAAGCCGTTGGATTCGCGGTCCGTCGAGCCCAGGCTATCCAACGCCGTCTGGTTGGCTCCCGCCGCAAAGATGACCATTATCCCCGCCGCGTTGCCGCTCGGGGCCGCCAAGCCTCTGCCGGCTCCGATCGAGCGGCCCCTGCCCTCGAAGGGGTTGTTACGGCAGGCGTCGATGACCGTCAGGGCGAAGCGCGCCTGCACTTGGCTGATGCGGTCGAGGAGGCGACCGAGGTCGACCGCATCATAGGCGACGTCGCTCTCCTTTTCGGCCTGAAGGTCGACGGGCAGAAGGTAGTTGACCCCACCGATCTGGACCCCGTGACCCGAGTAGTACACCACCCCGATCGCATCGGTGGCAAGCTTGCCCAGGAATTCCTCCAGCGCATCGTTCATGGCGCGGCGATCGGCGTTTTCGCGGTACACCACGTTGTCGATCCCGAAACCCCGCGCCAGCAACTCTGCCCGGAAGGCGCGAGCATCGGCCACGGCATTGACCAAGCGCGTCCCGTGCCGGTAATCGCCGTTGCCGATCACCAGCGCCACCCGGCGCTCGCCGCCAGTCGCCGCCCAAGCCGGTCGGGCAAGCAGGCCCGCGACGACGATCACCAACAGAAGTCCAAGTCCCCTCATTGGTGGTATCCCATAAGTCTCGCCAGAACGAATGACAGCCTATCACCCTTGCGCTAGAACTATAAGAGGGTCGTCGAAGGGGGAAGCCATCGTGACCACGATGTCGAACGCATCATCCAACACCGGGCGGTTGCAGGCCGCCCTGGCTCTGGCCTCCACCCTGCTTGCCACCCCCGTGACGGCGCAAGGACTGATCAGGGAGCCGGACGCAGTCTACAATTCCTTTCCGGAAGTGCCTCCCTACCGGGCGTTCCTTCCGCCCAGTGTCGATTTGTCGGCCCATTTTCCTCCGCCCGGTTTCCAGGGCCAGCAGGGCTCATGCACCGCCTGGGCCGTGGGCTATGCGCTGCGCAGCTACTACGAAGGGCGCCGTCAGGGGTGGGATCTGACCACCCCGGCCCATCAGGTCAGCCCCGCCGCCATCTATTCCCAGATCCTCGACAGGAAGAACGACTGCGGTGCCGGCTCCACCATTTCCGATGCCCTGAAGCTCCTGAAGGCACGGGGCGCGGTCACGCTGGCCGAGATTCCTTACGATCCCAACTCCTGCAATCGGGTTCCGGCGCAGGTTGAGGACCGCTGGCGCATCGCGGAATGGCGGCGCGTGGATGCCAAGCGCCCCGATGACGTCAAGGGCGAGATCGCCGACGGCCATCCGGTGGTGTTCGGAATGACCGACGCCGAGTCGTTCCAAGGTCTGAGGGACGATCGCGTCTATACCGATGCTGATGCGCCCAGCCGGGGTGGGCATGCCATGGTGGCGGTCGGCTATGATGACGTCCGCGGTGCCTTTCGGGTGATGAATTCATGGGGCCTCCAGTGGGGCGATGGGGGATTTGCCTGGATTGCCTACGATACCTTCACCAAGCGAACCGACCGCGCCTTTACCATGCGGATAGCCGGCCCGTTGCTGCCACTGGTGGAGAAACCGCCGGTGCCGATTCCCACGCCCGAACCGGCACCGCTTCCGCCTCCCACGCCAACGGTGGTGGTGCCGCCGGACCCGCCGCCCGTGCCGCCGACACCGATGCCGGTCGCCAACCGCGAAGCGCTGGAGCGCGAGGCGCGCGCATTGTCCTGCGCCCGGGTGCTGATCGAGCCGGAACAGGGGGTGCCGGCGCGCCTATCCGGATTCGTCGCCAGTGCGGCCGACCACGACCGCGTGGCGACGGCCGCCGGACCCGGAGTGACCGACAACCTCGTGGTGCGCCCCTGGCCGCAGTGCGAAGCGCTGCTGACCTTCGCCGATGCTCTGAGCAAACCGCGCGGGCTCTCGGTCAAGATCGCCGGGGCCGAGCCTGCCGTGTTGACGGGTGGCGGCACCTTGACGGTGGAGGTGACGACCCCATCCCATCCAAGTTATCTCTACGTCACCTATCTTCAGGCGGGCGGAGATGCGGTACACCTGACGCAACCGCAGGGGTTGATGCCAAAAGCTTTGCCTCCGAACACCAAGGTGTCGCTGGGTTCGCCGCCCGGCCCGGTCTTTCGCCTCGGTCCGCCGTTCGGCGACGAGATGATCGTGGCCATCGCCAGCGCCAGCCCGCTGTTCCAGGAGCCAAGGCCGCTTGCCGAGAGGGAGCGGGACTACCTCACCGCCTTCCGCCTAGCGTTCATCGAGAGGCCGAAGCCCGACGCCGAGCCGCGGACGGTGTCCGCCGCCGTCGCCACCTTGACGACCAGAGCCCCGTAAGAGGCCGACCATGACCCGACCCACACCACTTTTCGTCGCCATTCTCGCCGTTATCCTCTGGGCATCGCCCGCACCGGCAGGCGATGCTCGACGCCCCAGCACGGATGACCTCGTGGAACGCCTGAAGCCGCAGGATTTCGTGACTCGGAACTTCCTTTCGACCAAGGGAGTATCGGTGGAAGGCGGCCCCATCCCCCCGGCCGGCCCGCCCTCGGTCGATCTGGAGGTGACTTTTCCGTTCAACTCGGCCAGCCTCACCACCGACGCCATGCTAACGCTGGATCAGCTCGGCAAGGCCCTGGCCAACCCGATACTGGTGGGCTCACGGTTCCAGGTGGCGGGGCACACCGACGGAGTGGGGAGCAACGCCTTCAATCAGACCCTGTCGGAAAAGCGGGCGGCGGCGGCCAAGGATTACCTGATCACCCGCCACGGGATCGCGTCCGCCCGGCTGGAGGCGGTGGGATTCGGAGAAGCCCGCCTGCTCGATCCCGCCCACCCGGAAGCAGGCATCAATCGCCGGGTGCAGGTGACCAATCTGGGGGAAAGGGCCTTGCAGATCCCATAGCAACGTGCAACACGAGACGGATTATGCAACAGCAGCGGGCCAATGACGAAGAACTTGGGCGAAAACAGGTCGAGGAGACAATGCGGCAAGCTACGCCCCCCTCCCCACAGGAGCCCGACGAATTGTCGATCGAGCAGGCCGCCGCAGAAACGCGGCGCCAACAGGAATTTAAGGAGGACAAACATAATATAACTATTAGCCGCTACACGTCGGTTATTATTCCGCTTGCTGTAGCAATAATTGTTTCTATAGATGGAAATGGAATTGACACGTTTATTGCGTGTGCACCAAGCGTGCTCGCTTCATATGTATTGTCGGAGCGCAGCAAGAGCGTGAAGGAAAAATATATTATGCAGTGCAGCGTAATAATAGGGTATTACTTTATGAATCCGTTCGAGCTGTACATACCAACGTTACAATTTGGGGAAATAGTTGGGCGCATCGCTTTTTCTATACTTTGGCCATTGATACTTCTTATGTTTTTGGTGAAATGGGCGTTCGTCACCTGATCTGGCTTTCGGACACGCATATCAATGATTGATTATGGGTTGCCGATCTGGAGGGTTGATGATGCCCCGCCGTTCGCTGGATTGTGAAACATGGTTCGCCGATGATCGTCGTCTTCGACATGGACAACACGCTGGTCGATGAACTCGGCAAGACGGTGCGGCCGGGCATGCCGGACTTGCTGAAACGCTTGCGTCGGGATGGGGTGACCCTGATTCTGTGGACCAGTTCAACCCGGCAACGGGCGCGCATTATCCTTTCGGAGCACGATCTTGCCGGTTATTTCGCTCGATTTGTCTTCAGGGAGGATTACGACAAAGACAATAGAGGAGCCGTCAAGGATATCAGGACGGTGGGTGGCGACATTCTCGTCGATGACGATCCGAAGCATGTCCATTTCGTCCGCTCCGTCGGATGCGAGGCATTCCTGATCGGCACCTATCGTGGAGGTCCCTCCCTTGATGACGGCGAACTGGAACTTCTTTATCGGCGGATCAAGACGCTTGCACTCAGGCACAAACTCCTTGGCTGGGTTCGCTGGTTTCCGTTTGGTCTCTTTCGCGGGTCGCGTCCTGGTATCTGAAAATGGGGTTCTGTACGATGCGTGCATTATCGGTCCTTGTGGTGCTGGGCACTTTTGGGTGGTGGCCGCAGGCGAATGGGGCGCCATGCGCGGAAGCGGACCCGGCGGCAAGGTCGGCCGGCGCTTGCGAGCCTGCCGGGACGCCGGAACCGACGGGTCTGGCGGATGAAGATTTCACTTGCAGCCGCAACACTCCCGGAACCCATGTGGAGATCTCCTACTCCCGTGGGGGGAAGAGCACTCTTGTCGTCGCCGATGCGGGGCGAAAGGTGGTCTGCGACCTGATGGTGGAGGTTGCCAGGAATTGCCCAGGCTGCATCATTGCGGTGGATGAATTCTGGTTCCGGGTCGGCGCCTGCGACAAATCCGTGCCGGGCGCGGCCGAACTCCTCCGGAGCAAGGGAATTCTTCAGGATATCCAGTTTCGATATAGCCGCGATACCGGTAAGACTTGGCTGTTCCACACACGATTCGCCCAGCCCGCCGAATGCACCCTGGCCAAGTGGTAAGGCCATGGGAAACCCCGCCTTCGTCGATCAGACCTCCGTCGGCAACCTCGACTGTCTGGCATTCAGTCCCGACGGGCGTCTGGTGGCAGGCGGCGGCGTCGATGGCCGGGTGAGCGTATGGGATGCGGCCAGCGGCCGGAAACGGCATAGTTTCCAGGCCCACCGCTCCAGGGTGACCGCTCTGGCGTTCTCGCCGTCGGGATGGCGGCTTGCCTCGGCCGGCTACGTTTCCCTGGCCGTTGCCGATGATACCGTCATCGACAATCTTGACGCGGCGGAAATTGATCTCGCGACCGGTACCGTTACAAGGCTCCCCGGCAAACCGGAAGACTACCGGTGGCTTCCGCCGGTCCGGAGTTTCCGCTATGACAGCGAGAACGACATCACGGCCGTGTTGGCGCAGCGGGACGGCTACGGCGCGGTGACCGGCCGGTGGCGACGGAGGGGTGGCGGTTTTGCCGCCGAGTTCGCACCCTGCCCGGAAATGGCCGTGGCTTGGCATGTCGACGGGGCTGTCGCCGTCCGCGCCTGGAGCCCCCAGGGCGTCGTGGTCAGGCGAAATGGCGAGACCCTTGCGTCGTGGGCGTTGACCGAACCGCCACTAACGATCCGGTTTTCCGGCGACGGAAGCAGCGTGGGGATCCAGGTCGGGACAGGAATACTGGCGGGCTCGCTGGCGGGCTCGCTCCGGAGATTCGAAGGCGTGGCCCGCGGTTTCGCCCTGTCGGAGGACGGCGGATCGCTGGCCTTCATCGAACGGGAAACCGATGGGACTCACCCGATAGCGGTGGTCGATGTTCGAACCGGTGCGACGCTCCGGCGGTTTTCCTGCGATCCCGGCGACTGGGTCGTCCTGGCCTTCGCCCCCGATGGTCGCAGCCTTGCTCTGGCCACGCTCGCCGGTCTCCAGATTCGGGGGATCGCGGACGGCCAGCCACGGTTCGCTCCCGCAGTTCCACCGGTCAGACTGGTCGGGGCGGCGCTATCGGCGGACAATGAGTCCTTGTTCCTCGCGGGGAACTATGGCGAACGGGCGCTTCTCCTGCGTGTCGGCCTCGCGGATGGCAGCGTTGCCCCGCTGGACGTGTCCCTGCCGGCGACTGTGACCCATTTTGCCGCGAGTGGCCCGCAGCCTTTGGCGCTGGTGGCCGGAAACGGCGGCGCCGAACTATGGGACCTCGGGCGTTGCACCCGGGTCGGCGGGGTGGCCGATGCGGAGAGGCTCCCGCAGGCGGTCGCGGTCGCCCCGGATGGCCGCCGCGCGGCTCTGGCGTGGGAGGAACGCGGAGCGACCGAATTCCTTCTGTTCCAGCCGCCGCACGGACGGGATCGGTTCGTCGTTCGCGACATCGTGTCCGTAGTGTTTACCGGCGGCGATGGTCTGGTGCTTGCCCACCGGACCGCACGCCAGGAACTGAGCGCCGATCCGTGGGATCCCACGCGCTCGCGCCCGCTGCATGAACAGGTCCAACTTGCCGCTCTCTCCCTGGCCGACGATCATGCGGAGCCGCTTTGGAGCGCCCGCCGATCGGTCGCCTATCACACGCCCTCAACGGTCAGTCCTTTGGTGGCCATACCGGGAACCGCCTGGGTGGTCGGGGCCGAGCGGATGGTCGAGCATTTGAGTTGCACGACCATCGCCTGGAACTGGCGAAGCGGCGAGACGGGCCGCTGCGGCCGGGGAGAAACCACGGCGGACTTCGGTCCGACGGCGATGGCGTCAAGCCCGAACGGCCGAATCCTGGCGGAAGCGACACCCACCGGAGTGTTCCTGTCGCCGGCTCCCGAAGCGGAGACGTTTCGGCCGACGACCATCGATGACGGCGGACGGATCTTCGTGGCGCTTGCGTTTGGTACCGACGGCCGCTTCCTCGTTGGCTGCGGTGATGACGGCACCGCGACCATCTGGGAGACACGGACCGGACTGGAACGGATGAGCATCGCTCTTCGGGATGGAGGGCGACACGCGGCCATTCATCACCGGTCCGCCGCGATCAGCGCAAACCCTCTTACCGACGGCAACCCACTGCTATCCAGTCAATAGGACCTGGATATTAGGACTGTCACCGAAATCGTGCGGTCGCCTCGCCATCTGGTTTCATGCCGCGCTCGACAGTGGCTTGGCCCGTTCAATCCGCGCCATTTCACGAGGAGAGTGCATGACTTCCCACAGGTCCGTGCGCCTCTGCACGTTCAACCAGAAATCCGGGCTATTTTCGAACACGCACGCGAGAATCAACGCTGTCGGTGGGCGGCACGCGCAGGTCCTGATCGGTCGTCGCATCATCGATTACCCTATGGGACATGCCGCAAGAACCGGAGCTACGGGGATCGTGTGCTGATTTGAAAGGGGACATCTGATCCTCACATGAGTCGGCCGGGCGTCCCTCCCTCTTGCGGTCCCCAACTGTAGCGGGAGACGGTTTCGCGGATGGCGTGGCTGGTCCGGACCGACTCGCGGACGGGGACCAGGGCGGCGGCGATGGCCGAGGACAGGCGGGGGAGCAGATCGAGCGCCCGGTGGTCGGTCGCCTGTCCCGGTCCGCCGATGCGCCGGGCCACGTCGATCAGGGTCACCGCCAGCTTGCCCACGTGATCGAACCGCGATCCGGCCAGACGGGCGCTCAGGTCCTCCGCCGCCCGCAGCAGCAGGGCCAGATGCCCGGCGGTGGCCTCGTTCACCGTGCCGCTCGCATAGGCGTCCAGGATCGGCTGAACCAGACGCTCGATCTGCTCCGAGTGCCGTCCGATCCGGCATTCGTTGATCCGGATCCAACAGTCCTGCACCGCCCGTTTCAGCATGGATTGGGTGATCTGGTTGAGAATCCGGGCCTGGAGGGGATTGGGGACCTCGATCAGGGGCAGGGGCTCGGGTTCTCCCGGCCGGGGCGCGCCGCGGCGGTCGGGGCCGATGTAATCGTCGGTCACGGCGAAGGGCTTGCGGTTGGAGATGAACCGCTCGACCCGCCGCACCAACGCTTCCGCCGCCAAGGGCTTCAGGATAACGTCGTCGGCGCCGCAGCGGATGAGGTGCCGCACCGCCCCCTCGGAGGCATCCTCGGTGGTCGCCAGCACCACGATGAACGGATTGTCCCCCGTCTCGTGATGGCGGAGCCGGCGCACCAACTCGCAGAAATACCGGCCTTCCAGGGTGCCGTCGCAGATGACCAGATCGACCATGTCGGCGGTCAGGCACACCCGGACGCCCTCCATCTCATCGGTGTCGATGACGTGGCGAAACCCCCTTTCGAGGAGAGCCGTTTTCGTTGCTTGTCTGAATTCGCGGCGCGACTCGCCAAGGACGACCCTTGCGAGGTCGAAATGCTGCCTGCTCTGCATGGGCCACCTTCCCGGCCATTGAGACCACCATTCTGGAGTCTTGGGGTCCGGGGCGACGATGGGATCGGCGCTGGACCCGCAGGGGGCAGTGTAGCCCGTTCCGCTCCGGGAAACAACAGCATCCTATCAAACCGGAGGTGACGTCCGGAGTCGCGGGCGGATTTGTCGGGGGGAGAGAAGAAAAATATAGACCTTTCCCCGGGTTGCGTTCCATAGTTCAGCCTTCGGTCGAAGATGGATAGGGAAGAGGGAGGGAGGCTCCGGCATGCCCTTCAAGAGCGGGTGGCTACATGGCCGCGTCCTGGACGGGAGCGGCGGCGGGCGGAGCCTCGATTCCGCTCAGGTCGGGGCGTGGAAGCCCGAGGACGGCACCCTGTGGCTCCACCTGGACCGTTCCGCCCCCGACGCGCGCCGGTGGCTGCGCGAGGACAGCGGGCTGGAGGAGTTGGTCTGCGACGCCCTGCTGGCCGAGGAGACCCGGCCCCGCTGCGTCGTCTTCCCTCCGGGCGCGGTCATCATCCTGCGCGGAATCAACCTCAATCCGGATACGGACCCCGAAGACATGGTAACTCTCCGCCTGTGGGCGGAGCCCCGCCGGGTGATCAGCCTGGAACGGTCGAGGGTGCGTGCGGTCGGCGACGTCCAGACGATGCTGTCCGTCGGAAACGGCCCTTGCGGCAGCGGCGAGTTCGTGGCCGAAATCGCGGAGCGGCTGACCGAGCGCATGGAGCCCTTCATCACCGATCTGGAGGACGAGGTGGACGAACTGGAGGACGCCATTCTCGATGGCGATCCCTCCAGCCTGATTTCCCGCCTGACGCGGGTCCGCCGCTCGATCATCCTGCTGCGTCGGCACATCGCGCCGCAGAGGGACGCCCTCGGCCACCTCTCCTCCCTGCCCTGGCTCGACGACGAGGAGCGGAGGCACATCCGGGAAACCAGCGACCGGGTCCACCACTATGTCGAGGAACTGGACAGCGGACGCGAACGGGCGCTCGTCATCCACGACCAGATCGAACACCGGATCGCCGATCGGATGACCCGGACCATCTATCTCCTGTCCCTGGTTTCCGCCCTGTTCCTGCCGCTCACCTTCGTCGCCGGATTGATGGGGATGAACGTGGGAGGCATCCCGGGCGCGGACCATTCCCTGGGATTCTGGGCCGTGTCCGGCGTTCTGGGGGGATGTGCCACCGGGATCATCATGCTGTACCGCCGACTCAAGTGGTTGTAGATTCGAGGATGACATGGCTTCCATCAGACCCGCGGCCGTAGCCGGAAGCTTCTACCCGGCAAATGCCGGTGAATTGAGCGCCACCGTGCGCGCGTACCTGAGCGCGGCCAAGGTGCCCGAGGGCGCCGCCGTGCCGAAGGCGATCATCGCGCCCCACGCGGGCCACGTCTATTCCGGGCCGGTCGCGGCCAGCGTCTACGCCCGCCTCGCTCCGGCGCGGGGCCGGATCACCCGGGTGGTGCTCATCGGCCCGTCCCACCGCGCCGCGTTCCAGGGAATGGCCCTGACCACCGTCGCCGCCTATGAGACCCCGCTTGGGATGATTCCCATCGACACCCAGGCCGTGCGCGCGTTGTGGGGGATTCCCGGAGTGCGCATGCTCGACGCCGTCCACGGCCCCGAACACAGCCTCGAAGTCCACCTGCCGTTCCTGCAAGAGGTGCTGGGGTCATTCGATCTGGTGCCGGTCGTCGCCGGGGACGCGGGACCGGAAACGGTCTCCGAGGTGCTGGACGCCGCCTGGGGAGGTCCGGAAACCCTGATCGTGGTCAGCACCGACCTCAGCCACTATCTCCCCTATGAAGCCTGCTGCGCGACCGACGCCAGAACCGTGAAGGCCATCGAAACCCTGGACACGGACGCCATCGGTTTCGATCAGGCCTGCGGCCGCGTTCCCGTGCGCGGCCTGCTGGCGTCCCTCCGCAAGCGGGGGCTTAAAATGACGACGGTGGACGTGCGCAATTCGGGCGACACATCCGGGAAGCGCGACAAGGTGGTCGGCTATGGCGCCTGGGTCTGCGTCGATCCCAGCGCCTGCCTCCCCCCCTCGGCGACGGAGTCCCGTCCGGCGTCCGGAAAGACGGCGGCCGCTTCCGCCCCCAATCCGCTCCTCCGCCACGGAGAAACACTGCTCCGTCTCGCCGCGGCTTCGATCCGCCACGGCTTGAATACCGGGCGGCCGTTTCCGGTCGATGTGGAGAAGTTCGATCCCGAGTTGCGTGCTCCGGGGGCCGCCTTCGTCACCCTCTACCGGGAAAAGATGCTGCGCGGTTGCATCGGCTCGATCCAGGCGCACCGCCCGCTGGTCACGGACGTGGCCGTCAACGCCCAGGGCGCGGCCTTCGCCGACAGCCGGTTCCGCCCCCTCGGTCAGGCGGAGTTGAACGGGCTGGAGCTGTCGATCTCCGTGCTGACGCCCCCCACCCCGATGTCCTTCAGGGACGAGGCGGATTTGCTGGCGCAGATGCGGCCGGGGGTGGACGGGCTGATCCTTGAGGACAAGGGGCATCGGGGGCTGTTCCTGCCCATGGTGTGGGAGTCCCTCCCCTCGCCCGTGGAGTTCCTGAACAATCTCAAACTCAAGGCGCATCTGCCGGAGTCCCATTGGTCGCCGACCGTCGCCGTGTCCCGATTCGAGACCCACTCGATCAGCAGCCGCAGCCTGTACCGCCCGGCGGAACTGTGGCTGGACGGAAAGACGACGGGATGAGCGGAGCGCGCCTCGGACTCGGATTGGCGCGGAAACGGCTGGAGGACGCGCGTTTTCTCACCGGAACCGGCCGCTATACCGATGACGTCGCTCCCGCCGGGCAGGCGGCGGCGGTGGTCGTCCGGTCGCCCCACGCCCACGCCCGCATCCGGGCGATCGACGTTGCCGCCGCCCTCCCCTCTCCCGGCGTTCTCGGGGTTTTTACCGCCGCCGACCTGGATGCCGACGGCATCGGCGACATTCCGTGCAAGTTCCAGGTCAAGAACCGCGACGGGACCCGCATGCCGACGCCTCCCCGCCCGGTCCTCGCCCGCGACCGGGTGCGCTTCGTGGGCGAACCGGTCGCCTTCGTCGTCGCCGAGACCCTGGATCAAGCCCGCGATGCCGCCGAACGGGTGGAGGTGGACTACGACCCCTTGCCGGCCGTGACCGCCATGGACGACGCCCTGGCTCCGGGGGCGCCGGCCATCCATGAGGGGGTGGCGGGAAATCTGCTCTTCGACTGGGAAATGGGTTCCGGGCCGGACGTCGCCGCCGCCTTCGCGCGGGCGGCGCGGATCGTCTCCCTGGACCTGATCAACAACCGCCTCGCCCCGGTGACCCTGGAGCCCCGGGGAGTGATCGCCTTTGAGGAGGATGGGCGTCTGACCGTCACGACCGGAAGCCAGGGCTCCCACACCTTGCGTGAGTGGCTGGCCGAGGACGTGCTCCACATCCCCCCGGAACAGCTGCGGGTGATTTCCCCCGACGTCGGCGGCGGGTTCGGGATGCGCCTGTTTCTTTACCCCGAGCACGCCCTGATCCCCTGGGCCGCACGCCGGCTGGGACGGCCGGTGAGGTGGATCGGCGAACGGTCGGAGAGCTTTCTGACCGATTGCCACGGCCGCGATCACCAAAGCCGCGCGGAGCTGGCCCTGGACGGGGATGGGCGCTTTCTCGCGCTGCGGGTTTCGACCCTGGCCAACGTGGGGGCGGCCCTGTCCCAGTACGGAGCCTTCATCCCCACCCACGCCGGCACGGGCATGCTCCCCGGCGTCTACGCCATCCCCGCCCTGTACGCCCGGGTGCGGGGCGTGCTGACCAACACCGCCCCGGTGGACGCCTATCGCGGGGCCGGGCGTCCCGAGGCCGCCTACCTGATCGAGCGTCTCGTGGACAGGGCCGCTCGCGCCATGGGCCTTTCCCCCGACGAGATCCGCCGCCGCAACTTCATCCCCCCCGAGGCCATGCCCCATCGGACGGCCGGGGGGAAGACTTATGACTCGGGCGACTTCGCCCGGGTTCTGGACGCGGCCCTGCTCCGGTCCGATTGGGCCGGTTTTCCGGTCCGGCGCGCGGAGGCGGTCTCCCGCGGGAAGCTGCGCGGGATCGGGCTTGCCACCTATATCGAGACCTCGGGCGGCAGCGACGGGGAGACCGCCGAAATCCGCGTCGGCACCGAGGGAAAAGTGACCGTTCTGATCGGCACCCAGTCCACCGGCCAAGGCCACGAGACCGCCTATGCCCAGATGGCCGCCGAGGGCCTCGGCATTCCCATCGAACGGGTGGAGGTGCATCAAGGCGACACCGACCGCGTCGCCACCGGCGGCGGCACCGGCGCGTCGCGGTCCCTGCCGGTGGGGGGCGCGGCGCTGGCCATGGCCGTGGACGCCCTGATCGCGCAGGGGGGAGCCGCCAGGGAGGGAGCCTCCGCCAAGGCCACCTTCACCCCGACCGCGAGCACCTATCCCAACGGCTGCCACGTCTCGGAAGTCGAGGTCGATCCCGAAACCGGCGCGGTCGCCCTGATCGCCCATACCATCGTCGATGACGTGGGAGTGACGGTCAATCCCCTGCTGCTGGAAGGGCAGATCGTGGGCGGAGCCGTCCAGGCCATCGGACAGGCTCTGTTCGAAGAGGTGGTCTACGACCGCGAGAGCGGGCAGTTGCCCACGGGCAGTTTGATCGACTACGCCCTGCCGCGTGCCGCGGACGTGCCGGTCTTCCGCTTTTCGACCCTCAACACGCCTTGCCGGACGAACCCGCTGGGGATCAAGGGCGCGGGGGAAGCGGGCACCATCGGCGCCGCTCCGGCCGTTATCAATGCCCTGCTCGATGCCCTCTCCCCCTTGGGAGTCGACCGCATCGACATGCCGGCCACCCCGCTGAGGGTCTGGCAGAGTATCCAGGAAGCAGCGGGCCAGGAAGCAGCGGGCCGCCCGACATGACCGCATCCCTTCTGGACGGCGTGCGGGTGCTGGCGCGCGAGGCCGGGGCGGTGATTCTTTCCATCTACGCGGGCGACTTCA
>JADGDA010000049.1 GCA_015228695.1 Alphaproteobacteria bacterium | reverse complement strand
CAGACCCAGCGGCAGATGGGCACCAACTCGCTGAGCATGGCGTCCCAGGCGGCGCAGAGCGTGTTGCAGATGTTCCGCTGACGCTTTCGGCGGAGGAGAAGCGGGAGACGAGGGCGCCGGTGGCGCCCTCTCTTTTTTCAACCTTTGTTAACTCGACCTGGACGATAGTGGTTTCATCGCGGTGGGGGGGCGGCGTTCGAGTGCTCCGCCGCGCCGCCGGGCGAGTGGAGCATGGGTAGAGCAGCGAGAGGCGGGGCCAATGACCAATCCCTATGATCAGAATTCCCAGGCATCCGCGGCGGGCAGCGAATCGGCGCGCCGGAACGAGCGGACGGCCCTGTTGGCGACGGCGCGGGACCTGCGCCTGGTCGTCGACGATTGGGACAACATGAAGGAACAACTGGACGCGCCCCTGGAGCGCAATCAGATGTTGTGGGCGGTGTTGTCCACCGAGGTCACCGAGAACACGTCGCTTCCCGACGAGCTGCGGCAGAACCTGCTCAATCTCGCGCTGTTCGTCTTTCAGACGTCCCTGAAACTGGTGACCCAGCCCAATCCGAAGGATGTGATGGCCCTGGTCAACATCAACCTCTCCCTGGCGGAGGGGCTGTCCGGTGGACAATGAGTGAGACCGGTCCATCGGTCTCCGTTGCCCAGGTCGACACGGTTCTTGCCCTTGGCCGGAGGATGCACATAGCGGGCGGCTTTGCCGTCGCGGAGCGCGCCTACCGTCAGGTTCTGGAGGCTTCCCCCGATCACCCGGAGGCGCTCCGTTGCATGGGGCAACTCGCCTTTCAGACCGGGCGGGGCGCCGAGGCGCTGGAATTCCTCAACCGCTCCGTGGCGGCCCGCCCGGGCGATTCCGCGACCCGGTGCGATCTGAGCCGGGTCTGCCTGGGGTTGGGGATGGCATCCGAGGCGGCGGCGCACGCGCGGGTCGCCCTCGCCTTTTCCCCGGCCCTGTTCGAGGCGCATGCGACGCTGGCCGATGCCCTGCGCCAGGGCGGCCGTTGGGAAGAGGCGATCGGGCACTATCTGGAGATTCTCCGCTCGGCTCCCGAGGAGGTGGGCGCGTTGCTCGGCCTCGGGTTCTGCCTCCTGTCGGTGGACCGCAACGAGGAGGCGGAGGCCGTTATCGCGACGGCGGAACGTCTTGCCCCGGAGCTGCCCGAGGCGCTTCACCTGCGGGGGGTCGTCCGCCACCGGATGGGAAAGCCGGAGGAGGCGCTGCCCTGGTTGATGCGCGCTCGGGCCCTTGATCCCGCCAACGCGCGGATTGCGGTCAGTCTGGCGATGGCCCAGGACGGGTGCACCCGGTGCGAGGACGCCCTGGCCACTCTGCGTCTGGTCGAGGAGGGAAACGGAAACGATCCCGAATTCCTGAGCGCGGTCTGTCATGTGCTGATCGGCCTGAACCGGCTTGACGAGGCGGAGGATTATGGGCGGAGGGCGCTGGCGCTCGACCCGAACTCCGCGAACGCCTGCAACAGCATGGGGCGCATTTGCGACGCTCTTTGGCGGCTGGAGGAGGCGGAGGCGTTTTTCCGCAGGGTGCTGGAGCTTCGCAACGGCAGCGGTCTTGAACTTACCAATCTCTCCAAGGTTCTTCTCGCCCAGGGAAGGATGGAGGAGAGCATGCTTCTCGCCGAACGTGCATACGAGTTGTACCCGAAGCACATCCGGGTCCAGTTCAATCTGGCGATGCGGCTGTTGCGCTCTGGCGATCTGACCCGGGGCTGGGAGATGTACGAGGTCAGCAAGGCCAAGGGGGGAGCCAGGGTTCCCTCGTGGGACGTCGACCTTCCCGATCTCGAAGTGGACGGAGGACCCCGGGGACATGACGGTTCTTGTCCGCGGCGAGCAGGGTATCGGCGATATCATCCTGTTTCTGTCGGTTCTTCCGGACCTCATCGCCCGGGCCAGGCATTGCATCATCGAGGGTGTCCCCAAGATCAATCCGTTGCTGAAACGGTCCTTTCCCACCGCGACGGTCGTCACCATGGACGAACTGTACGCGATGAGGGACCGGGTGCCCGCCGACCGGCAGATGCTGGTGGGGTCGCTGTGCCGCCGCTACCGCATGTCCCTGGACGCCTTTCCCAATCCCCACCGGTATTTCATTCCCGATCCGGCGCGGGTCGAGAATTTCCGGCGGCGGCTGGGGGAGGGGGTCCGTCTGGCCCTGGTCTGGCGTGGGCGGTCGAGGTTCGATGAACCGTCCAACATGCCTTTCTATCTGAACCTGGAGCAGCTTGCGCCGGTGTTGAAGCTGCCGGGACTGACGATCGTCAGCGCCCAATACGATGCGTCCGGCAACGACGCCCGCGAGGAAATCGAGGAGGCCAAGTCAAGATTCGGCGTCGATATCCGTGTCTTCGACGACCTCGACACTTATAACGATCTGGACGGCGTCGCGGCCCTGCTGGAGGCCTGTGACGTGGTGCTCGGGCCACCGACCACCACCTTGCATATCGCCGGCGCGCTCGGGAAGCCGACGCTCCGGTGGTGTGCGTCGCCCGAGTATTTCAATCTCAACCAGACGTACTCTCCGTTCACGCCTTCCGTCCGGAACGTGGTCCCGGAGACTCTCTACGACAAGGAAGAGATCGTCCGCCTGCTCCTGGAACGCCTTCCGGCGTTTATTGCCGAGCATGCGGGGCGTTCGGGGGGGAGATGATGCGGGAAACGATGGAATTCGACGTGATCGTGGTCGGAGGCGGCCCGTCCGGGCTCGCGGCGGCGATCCGTCTCCGGCAACTGGCCCTCGGGGAGGGACGGGACCTCGGCGTCTGCCTGATTGAAAAGGGCTCGGAAATCGGCGCCCATATCCTCTCCGGCGCGGTGATCGAGACCCGCGCGCTGGACAGCCTCCTTCCCGACTGGAAGGCGAAGGGGGCTCCGCTCCGGACCCCCGTCGCGGAGGACCGCTTTCTCTTTCTGACCGGACGGCGCGCGTTCTCTCTGCCGACTCCGCCGCAGATGCACAACCACGGCAACTACATCGTCAGCCTGGGCAATCTGTGCCGCTGGCTCGCCCTTCAGGCCGAGGCGGTCGGGGTGGAGATTTTCGCCGGCTTTGCCGGGGCTTCCCTGCTCTACGACGACAACGGCCGGGTCCGGGGCGTCGGCACGGGGGACATGGGGGGGGGGCGGGACGGCGCGCCCACCTCCGCCCATCAGCCGGGGGTGGATCTGATCGCGCGCCAAACCATCCTTGCCGAGGGATGCCGGGGCTCGTTGAGCAAGGCCGCGATGGAGCGTTTCCGCCTGCGCGCCGACTGTGATCCCCAGTGTTATGGACTTGGAATCAAGGAGTTGTGGGAGGTTGACCCCTCGGTTCACAAGCCGGGATCGGTGACCCATACGATCGGTTGGCCGCTGGGCGGGGACGTCTACGGCGGGTCGTTCGTCTACCATCTGGAGGATCATCAGGTGGCGGCCGGGTTCGTGGTCGGGTTGGATTACGCCAATCCCGGAATAAGTCCGTTCGAGGAATTCCAGCGCTTCAAGACCCATCCCGCTTTCCGCCCGCTGTTCGAGAACGGGCGGCGCGTCGCCTTCGGCGCCCGCGCCCTCAGCGAGGGGGGGTACCAGTCCATTCCCCGCCTGAGCTTTCCCGGCGGGGTCCTGGTGGGAGACGCGGCGGGTTTGCTCAACGTGCCCAAGATCAAGGGCGTTCATACCGCCATGCAGTCGGGGATTCTCGCCGCCGAGGCCATTTTCGCCGAAACCGGCCCCGAGGCGGCCGCCTACGGTCCCTTGGTCCGGGACGGTTGGGTGGGGGTGGAACTGCGCAAGGCGCGCAACATCCGGCCCTCGTTCCGGTTCGGCCTGTGGGGCGGCATCGCCTATTCGGCCCTCGACACCTATGTTTTCCGGGGGTGCGCCCCCTGGACTCTGAGGCAACGCGCGGATCACGCGCATTTGAAGCCCGCAGCGGCGTGCGAACCGGTCGTCTACCCGAAGCCGGACGGCAAGGTCACCTTCGACAGGCTGTCCTCGCTGTTCCTGTCCGGGGTCAATCATGAGGAAAATCAGCCGGTCCATCTCCGCCTTCGGGACGCGGCCACGGCCGTTTCGGTGAATTTGGCCCTCTACGGCGGGCCGGAGCAGCATTATTGCCCGGCGGGGGTGTACGAATTTGAGGGCAAGGAAGGCGATGCCTTCGGGCGCAAGGAAGGCGATGCCGCGCCGATTCTGCGGATCAACGCCCAGAATTGCCTCCACTGCAAGACCTGCGATATCAAGGATCCCACCCAGAACATCGATTGGACCACGCCGGAAGGCGGCGGGGGACCGAACTATCCCAACATGTAGTCGATCGATTGGGGCTCCGGCGGGAAATCTTTTGTGTGTCTCCAGGCTTCGCCGTAGTGGCGGCTTCGCTCCGTGTCGGTTAGTATCCACAAGAGGTTGGGTTCGGAGAAGGACCCAGGCGTGTTCTTGTCGCCTGTTTTCGGAGCTGTCGATGCCTTCGCATCGTGGACGGATGGAGAGAGAGGGTTTTGCGCGGATCGCGGGCCGCGCCCTGGCGGCGCTTCTCGTGGCGGCGACTCCCGCCGCCTGCGCGGGAGGGGGCGGCGAACCAAACCCCGGTTCGGGATTGAGGGAAAACGGCCCCGGCTCCTACCTCGCCGCCCGGCACGCCCAGGCGCAGCGCGACTTCGGGTCCGCCGCCGAGTTTTACGACAAGGCGCTGGACGAGGACCCGAACAATATCGATCTTCTCCGGCGCGCCTATGCCCTGTTCGCGGCGGAGGGCGATATCGACACCTCGGTCGGCATCATCCATCGGCTGGTGGCCTTGGGGGAAAGCTCCCCCGTCACCGCGCTGGTCCTGTCGGTCAAGGCGGCGCGGAACGATGACTACGCGGGGATCGAGAAACTGCTCGAACCCATGCCCCGCCATGGACTGAGCAGTTTCGTGATCCCGCTGATGCTCGCCTGGGCGCAGGCGGGACAGGGGCGCATCGACGCGGCCCTGGAGACGGCGGCGGCTCTGGCGAAGAGGGAACAGCTCGGCACGCTCTACCATTTCCACGCCGGAATGATCAACGATCTGGCCGACCGCCGCGAGGCCGCCGCCGAGCACTACCGCCAGACCCTGGCCGCCGAGGGCGGGTTGTCGCTGCGCGCGGTCGAGGTGATCGGGTCCTTCCATCTGCGCTCCGGTGAACGGGGCAAGGCTCAGGAACTTTACGACAAGTACCTTCTGGAACATCCGGAGACCGTCCTTCTGGATAATCTGCTGAAGGGGCTGGACGGCAAGAGCCCTCCGGCGCGCGTCGTGAACTCGGCCCGGGTCGGTCTGGCCGAGACCCTGTTCGGCGCGGCGACTTCGGTGCGCGAGGGCAACGCGCTGGACTCCTCGCTCCTGTTCGTGCGCCTCGCCCTCGCGGTACAGCCGGACTTTCCCCTGGCCCAGGTCCTCGCCGGGGACATCCTCCAGTCCCAGGGCCGCTATGACGAGGCCAACAAGATCTATTCGTCCATTGCCGCCGACGCGCCGGTCTACTACTCGTCCCGGCTGCGGATTGCGGACAACATGAAGCGGCTGAAGAACAGCGCCGGGGCCATTCGCATCCTGGAGGAACTGGCGGACAAGCGCCCCGACCGGCCCGACGCCCTGGCGGAATTGGGCGACGTTCTCCGTGGGGAAAAACGCTTTACCGAGGCCGCGGTCGCCTACGGGAATGCCCTGGCCCGCATCAAGACGCTCGATTCCGGCAATTGGACCCTGTTCTACAGCCGGGGAATCGCCTTTGAGCGTTCGCAGCAGTGGGCGAAGGCGGAGGCGGACTTCAAGAAGGCGCTGGAACTGGAGCCGGAGCAGCCCTACGTCCTCAACTACCTCGGTTATTCCTGGCTGGAGCAGAAGGTCAACATCGATCAGGCCAAGGCCATGATCCGCAAGGCGGTCGAGAAGCGGCCGGAGGACGGCTACATCGTGGACAGCCTGGGGTGGTCGCTGTATCTGACCGGGGATTATCCGGGCTCGGTGCGCGAGCTGGAACGCGCGGTCGAGCTTCAGCCGGATGATCCCGTCATCAACGACCATCTCGGCGACGCCTATTGGCGGGTCGGCCGCTATACCGACGCCCGGTTCCAGTGGGTCCGCTCGCTCAGCCTCAACCCCGACCCCGAGAACATCGGCCCGACCAAACTCAAGCTGGGTGGGGGCCTGGAGGCGCTCGCGGCTCCGGACCACGCCAAGTGACCCAGCCTCTTCTGGCGCCGGCCAAGGTCAACCTCTTTCTCCACGTCGTCGGCCGCAGGGACGACGGGTATCATGTCCTCGACAGCCTCGTCGCCTTCGCCGGGGTGGGGGACCTGCTCCGCTTCGAGGCGGCGGATTCCCTGACGTTGACCGTCGAGGGTCCGCAGGCGGCCGTCCTCGCCGGGGAAGCCGACAATATCGTTCTGAAAGCGGCGCGGCGTCTTGCCGAGGCCGGGGGCGTCGCTCCCCGGGCTGCCATCTACCTGGACAAGCGTCTGCCCGTCGCGTCGGGCATCGGCGGCGGTTCCGCCGACGCCGCCGCCGCCCTGCGCGGACTGTCCCGTCTGTGGGGGGTGTCCCTGACGGAGGAGGCCATGGGGGAACTGGCCCTCGGCCTGGGCGCGGATGTGCCCGTCTGCCTGTATGGCCGTCCCGCCTCCATGGGGGGAATCGGCGAGCGCCTCGATCCGGCGCCGTCCCTGCCTCCGGCGTGGCTGGTGCTGGTCAATCCCGGGCGTCCGCTCTCCACGCCGGCGGTATTCCGCAGGCGCGCCGAGATGTTCCCCGGCGGCCGTTTTTCACGGGCGGCCCCCCTCGCCGAGCCTCCCGCCGATGCCGTGGCCCTGGCTCTGGCCCTTTCCCTGCGCGGGAACGATCTCATGGCCGCCGCCATCTCGGTGGAACCGGAGGTCGACGCCGTGCTGCGCGCGATCTCCGCCACGGAGGACTGCCTGCTGGCGCGGATGTCGGGGAGCGGGGCCACCTGTTTCGGTCTGTTCGCTTCCCCGGACTCCGCCGGAGCGGCGGCGCGCCGTCTGGAGGCTGCGCATCCGGGGTGGTGGGTGGCGGCGGCGCGGCTGCTGGACGACGCCACGGCCGCTTCCCCGCCGGACTGACTTTCCCCGCCATGAGAGTTGACGCTTTCGACTTTGATCTGCCGCGCCGATTGATCGCGATGCGTCCGTCCGCGCCCCGCGACGCGGCCCGACTGCTCGATCTGACCGGGGAGGAGGTCCGCGACCGGATCGTGCGGGACCTGCCCGAGCTGCTGGCGCCCGGCGACGTGCTGGTCGTCAACGACACGCGGGTGATTCCGGCCCGGCTCAAAGGCCGACGCGGGAGCGCGGCGGTGGAGGTGACCCTGCACCGCGAGGACGTGCCCGGGACATGGCGCGCCTTTGCCCGTCCGGCGCGGAAACTGCTTCCGGGAGACCGGATCGATTTCTCCCCGGACTTTTCCGCCGGGGTGGTGGAGCGGGGCGAGGGGGGAGAGGTCACGCTCCGCTTCGACCGCTCCGGGGCGGAGTTGTCGGCGGCGCTGGCCGTGCATGGCCACATGCCCCTGCCGCCTTACATCAAGCGTTCCGACGACGGCAGCGACCGGGACGATTATCAGACCGTGTTTGCCGTGGCCGACGGAGCGGTGGCGGCGCCGACGGCGGGGCTTCATTTCACTCCGGAACTCACGGAGGCGCTGGACCGGCGCGGGGTTGACCGGGTGGCGGTCACCCTGCATGTGGGGGCTGGGACCTTTCTCCCCGTCAAGGTCGAGGACACCCGCGATCACAAAATGCACGCCGAGCGCGGTCACATCTCCGCCGACGCCGCGGAACGCATCAACCGGGCGCGGCGGGCCGGGGGGCGCGTGGTGGCCGTGGGCACCACCAGCCTGCGCCTGCTTGAAAGCGCCGCGCTTCCCGACGGCCGTCTTGTTCCGTTCCACGGCGACACCGATATCTTCATCGTGCCCGGTCACCGGTTCCGGATCGTGGACCTGCTTCTGACCAATTTTCATCTGCCCCGTTCGACTCTGTTCATGCTGGTGTGCGCCTTTGCCGGAGCCGGACGGATGAAGGCCGCCTACGCCCAGGCGATCGAGCGGGAGTACCGCTTCTACTCCTACGGCGACGGATGCCTGCTGCGCCGGGGGAAGGAGGAGGGGGAGACATGACGCTCGGATTCGAGCTTCTCGCCACCGATGGGGCGGCCCGCCTGGGCCGGGTCCAGACCGCCCATGGGAGCATCGACACTCCGGCCTTCATGCCGGTCGGCACCGCCGCGACCGTCAAGGCCATGCTTCCCGGTTCCGTGGCCGAGACCGGTGCTCAGATCGTGCTCGGCAACACCTACCATCTGATGCTGCGTCCGGGGGCGGAACGGGTGGAGAGGCTGGGGGGGCTGCATCGGTTCATGAATTGGCCGGGGCCGATCCTGACCGATTCCGGCGGTTTCCAGGTCATGTCCCTTGCCAAGCTGCGCAAGCTGTCCGAGGACGGGGTGACGTTCCAATCCCATATCGACGGCTCCCGCCACCACCTGACCCCCGAACGTTCCATCGGGATTCAGCGCCTGTTGGACGCCGACATCACCATGGCTTTCGACGAGTGCACGCCGTTTCCCGCCACCCACGAGGCGGCGGAGGAGTCCATGCGTCTGTCCATGCGCTGGGCGGCCCGGTGCCGGGAGGCGTTCGTGCCCCGGCCCGGCTATGGCCTGTTCGGAATCGTTCAGGGAGGCATCCATCCCGACCTGCGCGCCCAGTCGGCCGCCGCCCTCGTCGGGCTCGGGTTCGATGGCTACGCGGTGGGGGGGCTGGCGGTGGGCGAGGGGAGGGAGGCCATGTTCGCCACCCTCGACGTCACGACGCCGCTGTTGCCGCCCGACCGCCCCCGTTATCTGATGGGGGTGGGGAGGCCGGAAGACATCGTCGGCGCCGTGCTGCGGGGGATCGACATGTTCGACTGCGTCCTGCCGACCCGCTCCGGGCGGACCGCCCAGGCGTTCACCCGGCGCGGCGCCGTCAACCTGCGCAACGCCCGCCATGCCGACGATCCCCGTCCCCTCGACGGGGAATGCGCCTGTCCAGCCTGCACCGGATTCAGCCGCGCCTATCTGCACCACCTGACCCGCTCGGACGAGATTCTGGGCCTGATGCTGCTGACGTGGCACAACCTGCATTACTACCAAGACCTCATGCGCGGTCTGCGCGGGGCCGTGGCGCGGGGGGGGCTTGCCGGTTTCGCCGCCGCCTTCGCCCGGGAGCAGGAAAAAGGGGACATTCCGCCATGACCGACACGCCGACCCAACTCGGACGCCCGACCCCGATTCCCGCCTCCCCCGGCGCGGCGGTTCTGGAGACCGTGGCCAATCCCCATCCGGGGACCGTCTATCTGGTGCGCTTCGCCGCGCCCGAATTCACCACCCTGTGCCCGATCACCGCCCAGCCGGATTTTGCCCATCTGGTGATCGACTATGTTCCCGATCTGCGCCTCGTCGAGAGCAAATCCCTGAAGCTGTTCCTGGCCTCGTTTCGTGGATACGGCGCGTTTCACGAGGATTGCACCATTTCCGTCGCCCGCAAGATGATCGCGGCCGCCGCCCCCAGGTGGCTGCGCATCGGCGCCTACTGGTATCCCCGAGGGGGGATTCCCATCGACGTTTTCTGGCAGAGCGGGCCGCCGCCGGAGGGGCTGTGGCTGCCGGACCAGGGGGTCGCGCCCTATCGGGGACGGGGCTAGGGAGTGCCGGCCCTCGCGATCCGGGAAGCCATCCGCCGCGAGGCCCTGGCGGTCGGATTCGATCAGGTGGGGTTTGCCCGCGCCCGCCTGCCCGGGACGGCGAGGCGTGAACTTTCCGAGTTTCTGGCCCTCGGTCTGCACGGCGACATGGGATGGATGGCGGAAACCGCCCTCCGTCGCGGCGACCCGAAGGAATTATGGCCCGAGGCGGCGAGCGTCGTGGCGCTCGGGCTCAATTACGGTCCGTCCCTCGATCCCCTCGCGTTGGCGGCGCGCCCGGACCGGGGCCGGATCAGCGTTTACGCCCGGAACCGGGATTACCACGATCCGCTCAAGAAGCGCCTGAAGCGGCTCGCCCGCTGGATGCACGAGTCCTGGGGGGCTCCGGTGAAGGTGTTCGTCGATACTGCTCCGGTGATGGAAAAGCCCCTGGCGGAGCTGGCTGGGCTCGGCTGGCGGGGCAAGCACACCAACATCGTCTCGCGGGAATTCGGGTCGTGGCTGTTTCTTGGGGAAATCCTCACCCCCCTCGACCTGCCGCCCGATCTGCCGGGTCCGGGCCTCTGCGGTTCGTGCCGCCGCTGTCTCGACGCCTGTCCCACCCGGGCTTTTCTGGGGGAACGCCGGCTCGACGCCCGTCGTTGCGTCTCCTATCTGACCATCGAGCACAAGGGGCACATTCCGGCGGAGATTCGCCCCCTGTTGGGAAATCGCGTTTACGGTTGCGACGACTGCCTCGCCGTGTGCCCCTGGAACCGCTTCGCCCGTCCCACGCGCGACCCCGATTACCAGCCGCGCCCCGCCCTGACGGAGCCCCGTCTGGCCGACCTCGCCGGCCTGGACGCTGCCGCCTTCGCCGAGATTTTTCGCGGGTCTCCCGTCAAGCGCATCGGCCGCGAGCGGCTGTTGCGCAACGTCCTGATCGCCATCGGCAACGGAGGGGAGGGGGACGCCCTGCCCATCGCGCGCGGCCTTCTCGGCGATCCGTCGCCCCTGATTCGGGCGATGGCCGTATGGGCCGTCCGCCGTCTGGCCGACCCCGCCGAGGTCGCCCGGCTGCGCCGGGAATGGGCGGAACATGAATCCGATGCGGAGGTCCGCGCGGAATGGTATTAATATAACTCCAGTTCCAACTCCGAGGGAGACCCTACCATGCGGTGGATGGCTGCCGTCCTGTTCGTGGCTCTGGCCATCTCTTTTCCGGCGCGGGCCTTCGAGCCGGGAGAGGTGTTCCAGGAATGCCCCCAGTGTCCCGAGATGGTCGTGATTCCTCCCGGAAGCTTCGTCATGGGCGACGACAACGGCCGGAAGGAAGAGCGGCCGGCGGTCAACGTGACGATCGCCTATCCGTTCGCCATGGCGGTGAACGAGACCACCTTCGACCAGTGGCAGGCCTGCCTCGACGCCAAGGCCTGCACCCACGTTCCCGACGATCACGAGTGGGGAGAGGGCAAGCAACCGGTCATCAATGTGCCCTGGGAAGCCGCCAAGGGCTATGCGGCGTGGATTTCCTCGCTGACCGGCGCGACCTATCGCCTGCCCAGCGAGGCCGAATACGAGTACGCCAACCGGGGGGGGACGACCACCAACTATTGGTGGGGGGACGAGATCGGGGAGAACAGGGTCAACTGCCGGTTCTGCGGCTCCAAATGGAGCGGCGACCGGGCGGCCCCGGTACGGTCCTTTACTCCCAACCCCTTCGGGCTTTACGACATCACCGGCAATGTGTGGGAATGGACGCTGGATTGCTGGCACCCCGACCACCAGGGTGCCCCCACCGACGGCTCGGCCCGCGACAAGCCAAAATGCGGCGGCCGCGTGACCAAGGGCGGCGCGTGGTACTATGTGCCCCAACTGGCCCGCAGCGTCGCCCGCGTCCGCCAGATTTCCAACCTGTGGAGCTACACGGTGGGGTTCCGTCTGGTGCGCGAGATCAAGTGACGGGTTATTCCCTCGTGGAACAGGTCTTCAGCCCGAACGGCAGATAGGCCGGACACCAGCCGATCGCGCCGGTCAGAAGGGGGATGACGCCGATATAGCCCCAGGGCGCGAAAAGACCGGCCACGGCCGCCACGATCAAAGCCAGTCCGATAACGATGCGGAGAATACGGTCGATGCCGCCGACGTTCCTGGTCATGATATCCACCTCGTGAGGGCATTGAAGGCCCGGATGGTGGACCTCTTTTCACCGCCTGTCGATAGGGAACGCGGATCAGTTCGGTGCAGCGTCAGAACGCGGCAACCTTGCGACCGGCCACCACGAGCCCAGGCGCATCGCGGTCGGACTGGCTGTGATTCGAGTAGGTGGCCCACGTCGGGAAGTAGTCGTCCGCCTGACTGCCCCACGTCGCCCAACCCTCACGACTGCCACGAGCAAACAGTTCAAGAA
>JADGDA010000048.1 GCA_015228695.1 Alphaproteobacteria bacterium | reverse complement strand
GGAGGCGCGGGCCCAGGGGCACCGCCTCCGCGCCGAGCACGACGCGATCCTGATCGGGATCGGCACCGCCCTCGCCGACGATCCGTCGCTCACCTGCCGTCTGCCGGGGATGGAGCCCCGGTCCCCGGTGCGGGTCGTCCTCGACAGCCGCCTGCGTCTGCCGCGCGCGTCCCGTCTGGCGTCCTCCGGGGGGCCGACCTGGATCGTGACGCGGGAAGGCGCCGAGTCGCAGTGGCCGCAGGCCAACACATCACAACGGCCGGAGGCTGGCGGGGTCGAGGTGATCGGAGTCCGGGCGGGACAAGACGGTCGTCCCGACCCGCTCGCCGTGCTGGAGTCCCTGGGCGGACGCGGGTTGACCCGGGTTCTGCTGGAGGGAGGGGGCGAGGCCGCCGCGTCGTTCATCCGGCTCGGGCTGGTGGACGCGGTGGTCTGGTTCCACGCGCCCCTGGTGCTGGGAGGCGACGGAAAAGCGGCGGTGGCGGCTTTCGGACTTGACCGGTTGGCCGATTCGCCCATCTTCACCCGGTCGGCGGTGACCGGAGTCGGTCCCGACGTCATGGAACTCTACGAACGGGCGCGGTAGACATCGGCCCTTGGAAGCGCGCGGGGGGAGCGGACGGATGTTCACGGGAATCGTCACCGATCGCGGATCGGTCCGGCGGATTGAGCGTCACGGCGAGACGCGGTTCGAATTCAATACCAGCTACGACATGCAGTCCGTCGACACGGGGGCGTCGATCGCCTGCTGCGGATGCTGCCTCACCGTCATCGACAAGGGACCGGGGTGGTTCGCGGTCCAGGTCTCGGCGGAAACGCTGTCGAAAACCACCCTCGGCGACTGGCGCGAGGGCTCGCCGGTGAATTTCGAACGGGCGCTCAAGGTGGGCGACGAACTGGGGGGGCACATCGTCTCCGGGCACGTGGACGGGGTGGCCGAGGTCGCGGACATCCGCCCCGACGGCGAGTCGATGCGGTTCACCTTCCGCGCGCCCCAGTCCCTGAAGTCCTTCGTCGCCCCGAAGGGCTCGGTCGCCCTCGACGGGGTGTCGTTGACCATCAACGAGGTGGACGGGGCGCTGTTCGGGATCAACGTCATCCCCCACACCCAGGCGGTCACCACCTTTGGCTCCCTGACGGCCGGGAGCAAGGTGAACATGGAAATCGACATGCTGGCGCGCTATGTTGCGCGTCTTCTGCAAAAGGATTGACCGTGTCCCACAGCCAGTTTCTTTCCTCGATCGAGGAGATCATCGAGGAAGCCCGCAACGGCCGGATGTACATCCTGGTCGACGACGAGGACCGCGAGAACGAGGGGGATCTCGTGATCCCGGCGCAAATGGCGACGCCCGACGCCATCAACTTCATGGCCCGGCACGGGCGCGGGCTGATCTGCCTGACCATCACCGCCGCGCGGGCCGAGGAGTTGAACCTTCCGCCGATGGCGCAGGAGAACCTGTCCCGCCACGCCACCGCCTTCACCGTCAGCATCGAGGCGCGGGAAGGGGTGACCACCGGCATCTCCGCCTCCGACCGGGCGCGCACCATCGCCGTCGCCATCGACCCGACCAAGGGCCGGAACGATCTCGCGACTCCGGGGCACGTGTTCCCGCTGGTCGCGCGCGACGGCGGCGTCCTCGTCCGCACCGGGCACACGGAGGCGGCGGTGGACATCTCGCGGATCGCCGGGCTCAATCCGTCGGGGGTGATCTGCGAGATCATGAACGACGACGGCACCATGGCCCGCATGCCCGACCTGGAGAAATTCGCCCAGTTCCACGGCTTGAAAGTGGGGAAGATCGCCGATCTGATCGCCTATCGCCGGCGCACGGAGAAGCTGGTCGAGCGGGTGGTGGAGACGACCTTCGAGTCCATTTACGGCGGCGAATGGCGGATGGTGGTCTACGCCAACCGGTTGACCCACGCCGAGCACGTGGCCCTGGTCAAGGGCGACCTGGACCGCAACAGCCCGGCGATGGTGCGCATGCACGCCCTTAACCTGCTGGACGACGTCCTGGGCGACCGGACCGCCGGCAACGGCGGAGTCCTGCACACGGCCATGGCCATGGTCGCCGCGCACGGCAGCGGCGCCGTGGTGCTGCTGCGGGAGTCCGGCCCGACCGTCCTCAGCGACCGGGTCCGCGCCCACAGCGCGGGAACCGGGGCCGGCGCGGGAACTTTGCGCGATTACGGCGTCGGCGCGCAGATCTTGCTCGATCTCCGGGTTCGGGACATGATCCTTCTGACCAACAACCGCAAGAACATCATCGGCCTCGATGGCTACGGGCTGTCCGTGGTCGAGCATCGGCCCATTCCTGCCGCCAAGGAGGCTTAATGTCCGGAGGTCCTCGAGTCCTGATCGTGGAAGCGCGCTTCTACGACGACATCACCGACAATCTGGTGCGGGGCGCCGTGGCGGAACTGACCGCCCACGGCGCCGGATACAAGCGGGTGATCGTCCCCGGAATCCTGGAGATTCCGGCGGTGATCCGCTATGCCATCCGCGCCATGGAACTGCGCGCCACCGACCAGCGGTATGCGGGCTATGTGGTGCTCGGCTGCGCCATCAAGGGCAAGACGGACCATTACGAGCACGTCTCCCGCGAGGCGATCGCCGGGGTCCAGAACATGGCGCTCCAGTACACGCTCGCGGTCGGCAACGGCATCCTCACCTGCCACTCCATGGAGGACGCCGAGGAGCGCGCCGACCCGGACCGGCGCAATTACGGCGGCAAGGCCGCCGCCGCCTGCATGCGCATGATCGCCGTCAAGCACGAAATCGGCCTGTAATACCGCCGAGCCGATAAGCCGGCTCGTCGTGTTTCCCTCGCCGGGCGCGGCCGTCCGGCCGCTTGATCCCGGCGCGCAAGTTGGGTGATGTGTCAAACGTTGTGCACGCCGGTATGACTCCAAAACCCGGCCAGGTTGGATCGAACGCATGAACAAGTCGCCCTCGAGTCGAGCGGGGAGAGGTGGGGTGTCGCTCGCGGCGCGCGGCCGCAGTTCTGCCCGCTTGGCCGCCGTGCAGGCCCTGTATCAGGTGGACGTGACCGGGGCGCCCCTGGACGGCGTGCTTCGGGACATTCTGCAAAGCCGGGTCGGCGGCCTCGCCCTCGCCGACGATCCGGACCAGGAGCGCGAGATTCCCGTTCCCCTGATCGAGGCGAACGCCGAGCTGCTGACGTCCCTCGTCCGGGGAACGGTGGAGCGCCGCGAGGACATCGACCGGATGATCGACGGGGCGTTGAGCGCCGAGTGGAGCGCCGAGCGCCTGGAACTGGTGGTGCGCCAGATCCTGCGGGCGGGAACCTTCGAACTCCTGGAGCGGAGCGATATTCCCATGCGGGTCGTCATTTCCGAATACGTAGACGTGGCCCACGCCTTCTACGGCGGGCCGGAACCGAAACTGGTGAACGCCGTGCTGGACCGGCTGGCGCGGCTCCTGCGCCCCGGCGAGACCACGGAGCGGCGGCCCGAGCATGACCCGCCGCGGTGAGTTCCGGCTGATCGCCGATCTGTTCGCGCCGCTTTCCGCCGGGTGCGCGGGAGCGTTCGGGCTGACCGACGACGCGGCGGTGGTGGACGTGCCCGCCGGCCGGTCTCTGGTGTCCACCGTGGACGCCTTGGTGGAGGGGGTCCATTTCCTGCCGGACGACCCCCCCGACCTGATCGCGCGCAAGCTGATCCGGGTCAACCTGTCCGATCTGGCGGCGATGGGGGCCGCGCCGTGGCTGGTCTTCCTGGCCGCCTGCTTTCCACGGGACGTGAGCGGGGCGTGGCTGGAGGGATTCGCGGAGGGGCTCAAGGCCGATTGTGCGGAGTTCGGCATTGCCCTGGCGGGGGGCGACACGGTCGCGACTCCCGGACCGGCCACCTTCAGCCTGACCGCGCTGGGGCTGGTGCCGCCGGGGCGGGCGTTGCGGCGCGCCGGCGCCCGTCCGGGGGACCTGCTGTTCCTGTCGGGGACCCTGGGCGATGCGGCCCTCGGTCTCAAGGTGTTGCGCGGCGAGGTGACGGCGGATGCCGAAAGCGCCGCTTTCCTGGCGGACCGTTACCGTCTGCCCCAGCCGCGAATCGGGCTGGGGACGCGGCTGGCCGGTCTCGCCCATGCCTGCCTCGACATCTCCGACGGTCTGGTCCAGGATGTCGGCCACCTCTGCCGGGAATCGGGAGTCGGGGCCGTGATCGACCTTGCGGCGCTGCCCTTCTCGGACGCGGCGCGGGCGGTTTTCGGCCCGGTCGCCCTGGACGCCGCCCTGCGCGGCGGGGACGATTACGAGCTGGCGTTCTCGGCCCCTCCCGAGGCGTCCCCGCGCATCCTGGAGGCTGCGGAAGACGCGGGGGTCCCCGTCGCCGTCATCGGCCGAGTCGAGGCCGGAACCGGCGTCGGGCTGCTCGGGCCGAAGGGGCGAATACCGGAGCCGGACTCCGGCGGCTGGAACCATTTCCGGGGTGACCCATGAAGCGCGTGATCGTCATCGTCGTTCTTTTGCTGATCCTGCTTCTCGGAACCGGCGTTTTTCTGGTTCTGTCCAATCTTGTGCCCCAGACCCTGATGCCCTATCTGACCTTCCTGCCCCCGTCCATGACCGCGCCGGCGGAGGAAAAGCCGCCTCCACCCGTGCGCAAGACCCTGGTGCAGATGGACCCGTTGACCATCCCCCTGATCCGCGAGGGAAAACTCCGGGGACAGGTGGCGTTCGAATTGCAGCTTGAGGTCAAGCACGACGACCATGAACGGATCCGGCAGGAAATGGCGCGCATCCGCGACGTCTACCTGAACGAGCTGGCGGATTTCCTCCCGGACCACATGGCGGGGCGGCGAACCCCTGACTTGATCCTCGTCAAGGCGCGCCTGATGCGGGTCAGCGACAAGGAATTTGGCAAGGGGACCATTCTGCGCATCCTGCTCGACAACATTTTCGTCCGGTAGGCCCGCTCTCCGGGATTTTTGCCCGCCAGGCCCGCTCTCCGGGCCGGGATCGCATTGATTTCCGGCGGAACGGGGCGGCCTTCCGCTATTCTTGACGAACGTCAACGTTTTATTGCTTTTTGTGGCATTTTCTGGCACGAATCGAAAATTCCGGCGTCCTTCCTCCGATTCGAATGAAGGAAACGGCTGCTCCCGGGGGGGGCGGGTGGATGGATGGTCGTTTGTTTGCTACACCTGGATAGGAATGGATAATGGAGTACACGTTCATCCTCGCATGCGGCGTGCTGGCGCTCCTGTACGGAGCCGTCGCGAACAAGTCCATCATGGCCTGTTCCACCGGCAACGAGCGCATGCAGTCGATTGCCGCCGCGATCCAAGAGGGAGCGCGCGCATACCTTAACCGTCAGTATCGCACCATCGCCATGGTCGGCGTGGTCATCGGCATCCTGCTCGGCATCAAGCTGGGCTGGCTGGTCGCCGTCGGCTATTTCGTCGGCGCCATCTGCTCGGGCGTCGCCGGCTATATCGGCATGAACGTGTCGGTGAATGCCAACGTGCGCACCACCGACGCCGCCCGCACCGGAGGCATGGCCCCGGCTCTGGCCGTCGCGTTCAAGTCGGGGGCCATCACCGGCATGCTGGTGGTCGGTCTCGGCCTTCTCGGCGTGACGGGCTATTACATGCTTCTGAAGGGCATGGGCGTCGAGGAGCGCAAGGTGCTCGAAGCCCTGGTCGCGCTCAGCTTCGGCGCGTCCCTGATTTCGATCTTCGCCCGTCTCGGCGGCGGCATCTTCACCAAGGGCGCCGACGTGGGCGCCGATCTGGTGGGTAAGGTCGAGGCCGGGATTCCCGAGGACGACCCACGCAACCCGGCGGTGATCGCCGACAACGTCGGCGACAACGTCGGCGACTGCGCCGGCATGGCCGCCGACCTGTTCGAGACCTATGCCGTGACCATCGTCGGCACCATGCTTCTCGGGTCCATCTTCTTCACCACGGCAGCGGACAAGGGGCTCATGATGCTCCTGCCCCTGCTGATCGGCGCCGTCTGCATCGTGGCCTCCATCGCGGGCACCTTCTTCGTGCGCCTCGACGAGAGCAAGAACATCATGCGCGCCCTGTACAAGGGCTTCATCGCCACCGCGGTGATTTCCGCCGTCCTGATCTACTTCGTCTACAAGATGCTGTTCAGCGGTTCGAGCGGCAGCATCACGATGAGCACCGGGCAGGCGGTCACTCCGATGGCCCTGTTCTTCTGCTCGATCATCGGTCTGGTCGTCACCGGCCTTCTGATCTGGATCACTGAGTACTACACCGGCACCACCTATGGCCCGGTGCAGGGGATCGCCCGCGCCTCGGAAACCGGTCACGGCACCAACGTCATCCAGGGGCTCGCCGTTTCCATGGAAGCCACCGCGATGCCGGTGGTCGTGATCTGCGCCGGCATCATCACCGCCTACACCACGGCGGGGCTGTACGGCATCTCCATCGCCGCCACCACCATGCTGGCCCTGGCGGGCATGGTCGTCGCCCTCGACGCCTACGGCCCGGTGACCGACAACGCCGGCGGCATCGCCGAAATGTCCGATCTGCCGCCCGACGTGCGCAAGATCACCGATGCCCTCGACGCCGTCGGCAACACCACCAAGGCGGTCACCAAGGGTTACGCCATCGGCTCCGCCGGTCTGGCCGCCCTGGTGCTGTTCGCCGCCTACACCGAGGATCTGAAGCACTACTTCCCCAACGTGAAGGTGGACTTCACCCTCAGCAACCCCTACGTCGTGATCGGTCTGTTCATCGGCGGCCTGCTGCCCTATCTGTTCGGGGCCATGGGCATGATGGCGGTCGGCCGCGCCGCAGGCTCGGTCGTGGTCGAGGTGCGCCGTCAGTTCAAGTCGATCCCCGGCATCATGGAAGGCACCGGCAAGCCCGAGTACGGCACTTGCGTGGACATGCTGACCAAGGCGGCCATCCGCGAGATGATCATCCCGTCGATGCTGCCGGTCTTCGCCCCGGTGGTCGTCTACTTCGTGATCCAGTCCGTTTCCTCCCAGGCCGAGGCGTTCTCGGCGCTGGGCGCGATGCTGCTGGGCACGATCGTGACCGGTCTCTTCGTCGCCATCTCGATGACCTCGGGCGGCGGCGCCTGGGACAACGCCAAGAAGTACATCGAGGACGGTCATTATGGCGGCAAGGGCTCCGACGCCCACAAGGCCGCGGTGACCGGTGACACCGTCGGTGATCCGTACAAGGACACGGCCGGCCCGGCCGTCAACCCGATGATCAAGATCACCAACATCGTCGCCATCCTTCTGCTCGCCCTCCTCGCGGGCTGATCGGAACGGCTTTTCTTCCCCCCCGGCGCTCCAGAAGGACGCCGGGGGTTCTTTTTTGTTTTAACGCGGTTTCCGCCCATGGCCGACCTGTTCCAATCCCCCCCGCCGAAAGCGGGCGCCTACTCCGCCAAGGACATCGAGGTCCTGGAGGGGCTGGAGCCCGTCCGGAGACGTCCCGGCATGTACATCGGCGGCACCGATGAACGCGCCCTGCACCATCTGGTGGCGGAGTTGCTCGACAACGCCATGGACGAGGCGGTGGCCGGGCATGCCAGCGTCATCGATCTGGAACTCGGCCTCGACGATGAAGTGACGGTCCGCGACAACGGACGCGGCATCCCGGTCGATCCCCATCCTAAATATCCCGGCACCTCGGCGCTGGAGGTGATTCTGACCACCTTGCATTCGGGCGGCAAATTCGGGGGCGACGCCTACAAGGTTTCGGGAGGGCTGCATGGAGTCGGCCTGTCGGTGGTCAACGCCCTGGCGCGGGAGTTGTCGGTCGAGGTGGCCCGCGACCGCGCCCTGTGGACCCAACGCTACGCCAGGGGCCGGCCGCTCACTCCCCTGATCAATGCCGGAGCGGTGCAGAACCGGCGCGGCACTACCCTCCGTTTCAAGCCCGATGACGAGATTTTCGGCCCCCGTCTCCGGTTCCGTCCCGGACTTCTCTACCGTCTGTGCCGGTCGAAGGCGTATCTGTTCCGGGGCGTGCAGATCCGGTGGAGTTGCGACCCTTCCCTGATCCCGGACGACGATCCGACTCCGGAACGCGCGGTTCTGCACTTTCCCAACGGGCTGTCGGATTTTCTCTCCGGCGTGATGGAGGGCCGCGAGACCGCGACCGTCCGCCCCTTCGCCGGAGAGGCCAAGCTGGCCGACGACATGGGGCATGTGGAATGGGCGGTGGCGTGGCCCATCGACCAGGAGGGCTTCCTCAACTCCTATTGCAACACCATTCCGACCCCGGAGGGCGGCACCCACGAGGCGGGCCTGCGCGGGGCCTTGACCCGGTCGCTGCGGGCCTACGCCGAGATGGTCGGCAACCGCAAGGCGGCGGCGGCCTTGACGGCGGAGGACGTGGTCGGCCCCGCCTGCGTGATGCTGTCGCTGTTCCTCCGCGAGCCCCAGTTCCAGGGACAGACCAAGGAGAAGCTGACCTCTCCGGAGGCGACGCGGCTTTTGGAGGCGGCGGTCAAGGACCCGTTCGACCACTGGCTTTCCGCGGACGCGGACGCGGCCAGGGCGCTCCTCGACTTCGCGCTGGAGCGCGCGGACGAGCGCCTGCGCCGGAAACAGGCCAGGGAGACCGCGCGCAAGGCCGTCACCAAACGGCTGCGCCTGCCGGGAAAGCTGACCGACTGCACCCGCTCGACCGCCGCCGGCACCGAGATTTTCCTGGTGGAGGGCGATTCCGCCGGCGGCTCGGCCAAGCAGGGACGCGACCGGGAAACCCAGGCCATCCTGCCGCTCAAGGGCAAGATTCTCAACGTCGCCTCCGCCTCCGCCGACAAACTGGCCGCCAATCAGGAGGTCAAGGACCTGATCGAGGCCCTGGGCTGCGGCGTGCGCGACCACTATGACCACGACAAGCTCCGTTACGAAAAAATCATCATCATGACCGACGCCGACGTGGACGGAGCCCATATCGCCTCCCTTCTCATGACCTTCTTTTTCCGCGAGATGCCGCGCCTGATCGCCGGGGGCTGCCTGTATCTGGCCCTTCCCCCCCTGTACCGGCTGACCCAGGGATCGAAATCGGTCTACGCCCGCGACGACGCCCACAAGGACAAACTGCTCGCCACCCTGTTCGCCGGCCGGGGCAAGGTGGATATCAGCCGGTTCAAGGGCCTCGGCGAAATGCCGCCCCACCAGTTGCGCGAGACCACCATGGACCCCGCCAAGCGCACCCTGCTGCGGGTGACCGTTCCCCAGGGCCGCACGGAAGAGGACATCGAGGAGGCCCTGGAGGCCTCCCGTCTGGTCGAACGCCTGATGGGCCGCAGGCCGGAACTGCGGTTCCAGTTCATTCAGGAGCGGGCGAGGTTCGCGCGCGACCTGGACATTTGAGGCTTCCCGATATTCGCGTTATACTCGGCGGCGGCGCCGGATCGGGCGCCGAGCGGGAGGCGCGTCCGTGGTCGTTTCGTCAGGAGCCGATTCCCTGGATCGTATCGGGGCCGCCGTTTCCGGCGTGGTGCAGGTCGTCACCCCGGACGGCACCGGGTCCGGCTTCCTCATCCATCCCGATGGTCTGGTGGTGACGGCACGCCACGTCGTGGGCAACGAACGCGGCGCGGCGGTGCGGTTGTTCCCCCAGCGGCCGGAGGAGCGGAAAATCGGAGCCATGGTGTTCCGCTCCCATTCCCATCTGGATTACGCCCTGATGTGGCTTCTGGCCGACGGCCCTTTCCCCTTTCTCCGGATCGGCGCGCCGATGAAGCTGCGCCACGCCCAGACGGTATACGCCATCGGCAGCCCCGCCGGTCTGGTCAACACCGTTTCCCGTGGAATCGTGAGCAATCCCCAGGGCCAGTTCAAGGGGGTGACCTGCGTCCAGACCGACGCGGCCATCGACCACGGAAACTCCGGCGGGCCGCTGATCACCGAGGAGGGGGAGGCGGTGGCGGTCACCCTGTGGGGGTATGGACAGTTCGACGCCGCGAAGTTCTGCGTCCCCCTCGACTACCTGACCACCGACATCGTCACGGCGGCCGGCTATGGCCGGGAACGTTGCCTCGCGGCCTCCTATTGCGTGACCTGCGGCTTCACCGAATACGACGAACCGACGTGGTTCTGCCGCAACTGCGGAGCCATTCCACGGGAGGGGGACTCCACGGAAGAGAAAGGTGACCCATGACGATCGGCGATTCCGGACGCCCCGGCGGCGCCCCCCAGGCCTTCGGAAAGCGACGGAGCGAGCCCCAGGGCCCATCCGCGCCCGCTTCCGCTCCTCCTCCCCCTCCTCCCCATCCCCCCGTGGCGGTATCCCTTCCGGAGTCGACTCCGCCGCCGGCCGCTCCCCCCGCCGCGCTGGCGGACCCCGAGGAACTGGCCCGGGTCCGGGCCATGACCGAGGAGCATATTCTGGCCTTCCTGGCCTCCGTCGGTCTGGTGGACATCCCGGTGGAACAGGGGGGGTGGCGTCATATCCGGCTCGGCTCGGCGGGCGGAAGGGTCGGGATCATCGAGTGGCACGACGAAATCTATCTCCAGGTCGAGTCCTACATCATGGACATGCCGTCCGACCGCGACCTGATCGTTCCCTTGATGCGTGAATTGCTCGAACTCAACTACCTCGCGCTCGTCCCCGCCCGCGCGTCGATCATCGACGACAAGGTGTTCGTGACGTTGAGCTGGCCCGCGAGCGTGCTGGACGAAAACGGCGTCGCCGACTGCATCCATGCGGGCATGTCGATCGCCGACGAGGTCGACGACGAACTGATCCGGAAATACGACCGCACCGTCCGCGCCCGAACCCCCCTCGACCGCCCGATCGCCTGATCCTTTGGCTCCCGAGGGCCTGAACCAAAAGATTGCCACCGGACGTCAGAGCGTCTTGGCGACGCGGAACCCCCGAAGGAAGTGGCGGTCGCCCGGGGTGTGCACATCACGGAAGGCGGAGCGGTGGCTCCCGGGAATGTAAAAACTGGAGCCGCCGCGGAAGACGCGGTCGCAGGGATCCCGTCCGGACACGGCGCTCCCATCCGCGGGGGCGCCCACGTAGTTTTCGGCGTAACAATCCTGCACCCATTCGTCGACATTGCCGTGCATGTCGTGGAGGCCGAAGGCGTTGGCGCGAAAACTACCCACGGGAGCCGTCCGACCAAGGACGGAGGCACCGTAGAGCGCGACCGAGGACAAGCAATTTTCGGAATCACCACACGAATACTTCGTGCGCGTCCCCGCCCGGGCCGCGTACTCCCATTCCGACTCAGAGAGCAAACGATAATGTTGCCCCGTCTTCGCGCTCAATCTGCGGACGAAGTCCTGCGCATCGTCCCACTGCACGCTCTCCACCGGTTTGCGCGAATCGGGAGAAGGTGACGGGTCGCCTCCCTCTCCCCCCTCCATCAACGCCCCCCACTCTCCTCGCGTCACCTCGTACTTCCCCACCGCGAAGGGACGGGGAATGTTCACCTGATGCACCGGTTTCTCGTCCTCGTCGCCGTCGTTCGAGCCCATCATGAAGCTGCCCGCCGGAACCACAACCATTTCGGGGCAGTCCGCGCAGTCGCGGAACGCACTCACCGCCTTGCCGTCCTTGCTCGCGCCTGCTTTCCCGGCCTTGGCCGGAGCGGCAGGTTTGCCCGCGCACATCGCTTCGATTTCGGCCTTCATATAGCCGGCCTTGGCGAAATCGCCGCGCTGCGAAAGCGTGCACTCCGCTTTGGCCGAATTACCAAGCCCAACGACCAGCACCAAACCGGCGCCCAACATCATCGAAAGCCTGTTCACGTCGTACCTCCATGGAACGTCAAGGATATGAACCCGTATCACGTCGGCCGGGCGTCGCCCGTTTCTTCCTTCTCGGCTTCCCTTTGCCGGGCGCGGAAGGAGCGGATGCTCAAGGGGATGCTGGCCAGATACAGAAGACCCAGGGCGCTCAGCGTCATCCAGGGCTCAGTCACCAGAAACGCCGCCACCGCCGCCACCACCAGCATCAGCGGCAGGACGTAGGTGTGCGGGACCCGGATGCGCTTGAACGAATAGGTGGGAACCCGGCTGACCTCCAGGAACGAGACCCCGACCAGAAACGCCGCCACCACGACCGGGTGACGGAACAGGTCGACGGGCAGGCTGAAGGACAGCGCCATCGGCACCATCGCCACCCCCGCCCCGGCAGGAGTCGGGACCCCGGTGAAGAAGCTGTAGGCCCAGGGCGGCGCGTTGGGCTCGTCCAGCATGGTGTTGAAGCGGGCCAGCCGCATCGCCGAGCACACCGGAAACAGAAGCACCAGGACCCAGCC
>JADGDA010000047.1 GCA_015228695.1 Alphaproteobacteria bacterium | reverse complement strand
AGTAGATATCGACGGTCGCGTCGGCGTACTGCTCGCGGACATAGGCGGCGTGCTTCATGGACGCCAGACAGCAGATGCGCGAGCAATAGGCCAGATGGTTGAGGTCGCGCGACCCGGCGCATTGGATCAGCGCCACCGTCTTCGGCTCCTTGCCGTCCGACGGGCGCACGATCCGACCCTCGGTGGGGCCGTTGCGGGCGGCCAGACGCTCCATCTCGACGTTGGTGATGACGTCCTTCAGATAGTCATAGCGATAGGGGCTGATCTTCCCGGCGCCATAGGGCTGCCACCCGGTCGCCCAGACGATGGCGCCGACGTTGATGTCGAAGGTGGTCTCCTTGTCGCCGAGGTCGATGGCGTCGTACTTGCACGCGGCCTTGATCTTGTCGGCCTCGGGGGTCCCGATCACCTGCGGGGCCACCACATAGCGCATGGGGAAGGCCATCTCGTGAGGAAGGTAGGCGGAGCCCACATCGCCGAGGCCGTAGTCGAAGGGATTGGGAACCTTGGTCTCGCTCGCCTTGGCGCAGTCGCCGCAGGCGGTGCAGTTGGGCTTCACATAGCGGGGAGCGGTGCTGACCGTCACCGTGTAGTCGCCGCGGGCCCCCTTGACCCCGGCCACGGTGGACATGGTGACCACCTTGACCCGCGGGTTCTTGCGGATGCGCTGGAAATTGATTTCCAGCCCGCAGCTCGGGTGGCACAGCTTCGGGAAATAGCGGTTGAGTTGCGCCACGCGCCCGCCAAGGGAAGCCGATTTCTCAAGAATGACGACCTCGTAACCGGCCTCGGCCGCCTCAAGCGCCGTGGTCACGCCGCTGATGCCGCCTCCGACCACCAGAATCGTCTGGCTACGGGGTTTTTGATCGGTCATGTCCCCTCTCCCATCTGTGCCTCCACGGCGGGCCGGATCGACCGCCAGCGGGAAGGCTATCATATTATATTATCGTCATGTAACCATATTCGCGCCGGGGAACCGGCGGACAGGCCCCCCTCCGCACGCGGAAGGGGGCCTTGGGGCATCAGAGCCCGGCGTAGTACTTCTGTAGAATCTTGACCACTTCCGGACGGCTGAACTCGGGCGGGATGGCCTCGCCCTTGGTCAGCATCTCGCGCTGCTTGGTGCCGGAGATGTTGACCTGATCTTCCTTGCCGTGCGGGCAGGTCTTGGCCGTGGCCATACCATAGCACTTTTTGCAATAGAAGGTGATATCGATCTTCAGCGGCTGGGTCACCAGCGCCCCTTCCCACAGGGTATCGAAGATGTGCTGGGCGTCGAACGGACCGTAGTAGTCGCCGACACCGGCGTGGTCGCGGCCGACGATCAGGTGGGAACAGCCGAAGTTCTGACGGATGAGCGCGTGCAGCAGGGCCTCGCGGGGACCGGCATAGCGCATCTCGATGGGATATCCGGCCTGGATCACGGTGCCGGGGACGAAATAGTGGTCGATCATGGCGCCGATGGCCTCGGTGCGGACCTCGGCGGGGATGTCGCCTTCCTTCAGCTTGCCCAGAACCTGATGGATGAACACGCCGTCCAGAACCTCGATGGCGATCTTGGCCAAGTGCTCATGGCTGCGGTGCATGGGATTGCGGGTCTGGAACGCGGCGACCTTCGACCAGCCCTTCTCGGCGAACACCGCGCGGGACTCGGCCGGACGCAGATAGAGGTCCTTGTACTTGGACGGATACTCGCCCTCGCTCAGGCAGCGGACCCGGCCGGCCAGGTTGACGTCGCCCTGGGAGTTGACCTTCTGCACGCCGGGGTGGGCCTTGTCCGTGGTCCGATAGACGTGCTGGTTCTCGAAGTCCCGGTCGATGACGTACTTCTCGCTCACGTCCATGATCGCCATGATCTCGCCGGTTTCCTCGTCCACCAGCGCCACTTCCTCGCCGATGCCGATGGAATCGGCGAGCGCCTTGGTGGCGGAGAGGGTGATCGGGATCGGCCAGAACAGTCCGCTCGCCATTTTCATGTCGCCGCAGACGCCTTTCCAGTCGGCCTTGCCCATGAAGCCGTCGAGGGGCGTATAGGCCCCCATGGCCAGCATGATGGTGTCGGAGGTCTCGCGGCTGGTCATCGGCACCTTTTTCAGGCTTTCGGCGCGCTTCATCTCGGCCGGGCGTTCGGCCACGGGAATCAGCAGCGGCTTCAACTCATTCCCGCCGTGCGGTGGAACCAGCTTGGACATGCAGTCTCTCCATCAGTGCGTTTGAATTATCGACAAAGCCGTTCTCGACCGGGCCGGCGAGCACGTCGGGCACCCTCGATCCGCTCCAAGAGGCCGGAAAAATAATCGAATCCCCGGCTCACTTCCACAGGAAACTTCGGATGGACGCTAGAGTTCGGTGTATTTCCGCGAGGAACCGCGCGCCTTTCCGACCGGGTATTTGGCCGCGTTGGCTTCGATTTTGGCCGCCGCCGCGGCGGCAAGGTCGATTCCCCCCCGCTCGCAGATCAGCAGGAGATAGAGGAGAACGTCGGCGCACTCCTCCTCGAAGCGGCGGCGGAGCCGTGGGTCGCGGCAGGCGGCCTCGACCTCCGCGTCGCTTTTCCATTGGGTCAGCTCCAGCAGCTCGGCCGCCTCGATGCCGAGGGAGGCGATCAGGTTGCGGAGCGAATGGAACTGGCCCCAGTCGCGGGCGTCGCGGAAGGCGATCAGGCGCCGGGTCAGTTCGTCCAGGGTGGGGCGTTCGGTCATGGGGCGACTGTCGCACAGGCGTCCGGGACCGGCAAGGGGGCGGAAGAAAAGAGGGGGCGGAGGGTGTTTCGACGTTTGACAAGCCGGCATCGGGGCTATATCAATGTCGCGTAATATTCACGGGATATGACCGTGCTGGGCGCGATGCCCCTTCCCCGGAGCGGGGGAGTGCGGCGGTCCGCGCAGTGAATATGGCCCTGGCCCAGGGGGGCTGGCGGCGGGCGACTCAGGGGAGGATTTTAATGCCCACCTTCGTTTATTCCGACAAATGTGATGGCTGCAAGGGCGGCACGGTGACCGCCTGCATGTACATCTGCCCCAACGACCTGATGAAGCTCGACACGACGCGGATGAAGGCGTTCAACCAGGAGCCCGAGCAGTGCTGGGAGTGCCAGTGCTGCGTCAAGGCGTGCCCGCAGCAGGCCATCGAGGTCCGTGCCTACCAGGACGTCGTGCCCATGGGCGGCGCCTGCATTCCGCTGCGCACCGACACCTCCATCATGTGGACCATCAAGTTCCGCGACGGCGAGGTCAAGCGCTTCAAGTTCCCCGTCCGCACCACCGCCGTGGGCTCGATCGAGCCCTATGCCGGCAAGCCCGAGGGCGGCGACATCAAGAGCAACCTGCTTTTCACCGAGGTGGGGCAGACCCTTCCCAAGATCTGATCCGGCCTCGCCCGCGATCGGTTCGGAAACACGCGGCCGCATGCGTGCGGTTCGATGGTCCGGCGGTCTCGCCCCTCGGGGGGCGGGTCCCGGACTTCGGCGGCAGACCCATCCGGGGTGGTGGGGTCCGCCAGGATATTTTGAGGGGAACATTCCATGAGTGGAACTTTCGGCAATCCCGAAATCATTGAGGTCAATACCGACATCCTCCTCATCGGCGGCGGCATGGCCGCTTGCGGCGCGGCCTACGAGGCCGTTCGCTGGGCCGGCAAGGATGTGAAGATCACCCTGGTGGACAAGGCTGCGATGGATCGCTCCGGCGCCGTCGCCATGGGCCTGTCGGCCATCAACACCTACCTCGGCGAGAACAAGCCTGAGGACTACGTCCGCATGGTGTCCGCCGACCTGATGGGCATCACCCGCGACGATCTGGTGTACGACGTGGGCCGTCACGTGGACGGGACCGTGCACCTGTTCGAGGAGTGGGGCCTTCCGATCTGGAAGACCAAGGAGACCGAGGGCGTCGCCCTGAAGGACGGCGGCAAGCCGGTCCGTTCCGGCCGCTGGCAGATCATGATCAACGGCGAGAGCTACAAGGTCATCGTCGCCGAGGCCGCCAAGAAGGCCCTGGGAATCGAGAACATCATCGAGCGCTGCTTCATCGTGAAGCTGCTGCTGGACACCAACGAGAAGAACCGCATCGCTGGCGCGGTCGGCTTCTCGGTGCGCGAGCACAAGCTGTACGTCTTCAAGGCCAATGCCATCCTGAACGTCTGCGGTGGCGCGGTGAACATCTTCCGTCCGCGGTCCCTGGGCGAGGGCACGGGCCGCACGTGGTATCCGGTGTGGAACGCCGGTTCGACCTATGCCATGGCGGCCGAGGTCGGCGCCGAGCTGACCATGATGGAAAATCGTTTCGTTCCGGCCCGTTTCAAGGACGGTTACGGCCCGGTGGGCGCATGGTTCCTGCTGTTCAAGGCGCAGGCCACCAACGGCTTCGGCGAAAACTACGTGGTCAAGAACGCGGCCATGCTGAAGGACTTCGCGCCGTACGACACGGCGACCGTGGTGCCGACTTGCCTGCGTAACCACGCGATGCTGAAGGAAATGAAGGACGGCAACGGTCCGATCATCATGGACACCCCGACCGCCATGAAGAAGCTGGCCGAGACCATGACGCCGAAGGAAATCAAGCACCTCGAAGCCGAGGCGTGGGAAGACTTCCTCGACATGTGCATCGGTCAGGCCGGCGTGTGGGCCGGCATGAACATCCGCCCGGAAGAGACCGTGTCCGAGCTGATGCCGACCGAGCCGTACCTGCTCGGCTCCCACTCCGGCTGCTGCGGCATCTGGGTGTCGGGTCCGGAGGACATCGACAGCCCGGCCGAGTGGAGATGGGGCTACAACCGCATGACCACCGTGACCGGCCTGTTCACCGCCGGCGACGGCGTGGGTGCTTCCGGCCACAAGTTCTCCTCCGGCTCCCACACCGAGGGACGTATCGCCGGCAAGGAAATGGTCCGCTTCTGCCTGGATCACAAGGGCTTCAAGCCGTCGCTGAAGGGCGACATCAAGGCGATCGCGGAAGAGATCTACATGCCGGTGCGTAACTACATCGAGCACAAGGACAAGACCACTTCGGAAGACGTGAACCCGAACTTCATCTCCCCGAAGATGTTCCAGATGCGTTTGCAGAAGTACATGGACGAGTACGTCGCCGGCGTGGCGACCTACTACAACACCAACGCCAAGCTGCTGGAAATCGGCCTGCATCATCTGACGATGCTGAAGGAAGACAGCACCAAGCTGAAGGCGAGGGACCTGCACGAACTGCTGCGCGCCTGGGAGAACTATCACCGTCTGCGTGCGGCCGAGGCCCATCTCCGTCACATCCTGTTCCGCGAAGAGACCCGGTATCCCGGCTTCTTCTATCGTGCCGACTTCCCGAAGCTGGACGATGCGAACTGGAAGGTCTTCGTGAACTCGAAGATGAACCCGGAGACCGGCGAGTGGACTCTGCGCAAGGTTCCCCACAAGGACCTGGTGGAGAAGCACTACGGCGGCCAGAAGCACTAAGACAGGCCAGCGCGGCGTGCCGGGTTCGTCCCGGCACGTCCCCGGCTCGACGGACTGGGGGGTGCCGGTTGCGACCGGTGCCCCCTTGTTCGTTCGCGGTCGTGTTCGTCAACAACAGTCATTGGGGACGCCATGAGCGAACGGTCCATACTCGACGGCGAGATGAAGGCGGAGATTTTTTCCGGCATTCGCGCATCCGGCAGCGGGAATTCGGTCGTGCCGGTACAGCTCAAGCCCGAGGACTCCTTTTGTTTTTCCTGCCATCGCGGGGTCTCGTGCTGGAACCGCTGCTGCCACGGAGCGGACATCACCCTCACCCCCTACGATATTCTCCGGCTGTCCCGCCATTTCGGCATCCGCCCACGGGAAGCCCTGCTCGCCTATACGGTCCCGGCCATGTGGGACAAGGCCGAACTGCCGGTCGCCAAGCTCAAGATGGGGGGGGACGACGGCAAGGGGCCCTGCGCCTTCATGACCGAGGAGGGGTGCTCGATCTACGAGAACCGCCCCGCGACCTGCCGCTACTACCCGTTGGGGCTGGCGTCCATGAAGATGAAGGGCGACGACCACATCGGTGATTTCTATTTCCTGGTCAAGGAACCGCACTGCCGGGGCCATGACGAGAAAAAAGACCTGACCGTCTCCGCCTTTCGCGAGGAACAGGGCGTCACCGACCATGACCGGGTCAACCGTGGCTGGATCGACATTCTGATGAAGATGTCGTCGTGGAAGGTCATGGGCGGACCCTGGGGACAGGAACCCTCGCCGCAGACCAAGCGGATGTTCTTCATGGTGTCCACGGATGTGGACGCGCTGCGCGACTTCGTGTTCAAGACCAAGTTCCTCGACTCCTACGAAGTCGCGCCCGAGGCGGTGGAACAGCTCAAAACGGACGATGAGGCCCTGTTGCAGCTTGGTTTCGACTGGATGAAGACCGTGCTGTTCAACGAAAAAACCCTGATGTTGAAGGAAAGGGTGTTGCGGGAATCCATCGCCCGCGCCCGCGAGGAAATGGGGGCGTCGTAGGGGAGGGCCTACATCTGGTGCGCCGAGTTCTTCAATGGATACATGATTCACCCTTTGCCCGTCATGCTCGGGCTTGACCCGAGCATCCACGCGCCACCGCATACCCTGGTGTTTACAATGTGTTGCGGCGGCACCGCGTGGATGGCCGGGGCAAGCCAGGCCATGACGGCAGGGAGAAATCGCGAATCTATTGTTTGCCTCGCTTCGCTAGATATAGTGGGTAGCGGCATTAACCGGGGAGGCATGACGGTATTATTTGCCGGGATCGTGCCCCCGGTTCTTGACGGTGGGGGCTTTGCTCCCGTAACTTTGCCCGCGACCGGCTCTGGGGCCGGGGGGGAGAGGCTTCGCTAACAAGCTCTGCCGTGGGGGCCGCTGACCCGGGTGTCGCCTGGGCGTGGTGTCGCGTTGGACATAACAAATCGGAAAAGCCATGACCGAAGAAAATTTGGTGTTCGCAGGCGATTTTTCCGCCACCACCCGCGATCAGTGGGTGAGTGTCGTTGAGAAGGCCCTCAAGGGGGCGCCGTTCGACAAGAAGCTGGTGTCCAAGCTGTACGAGGGAATCTCGATTCAGCCGCTGTACACGCGGGCCGACTGGCCGTCGGAGGGGGACCCCTCCGGCTTTCCGGGCTCCATGCCCTTCACGCGCGGGGGACGCGCGGACGGCGCCGGAGTGGGCGGCGATGGCTGGGACATCCGCCAGGAGCACGCCCACCCGGACCTGAAGGCTTGCAACGCGGCCATTCTCGCCGACCTCCAGCGCGGGGCCACCTCGGTGACGATCCGCCTCGACAGGGCCGCGCGCGCGGGTGTCGACGGAGAGGCCGCCTCGGCGGAGGCCCTGGCCGGCGTCGATGGGGTCATGGTCTATTCCACCGCCGACTTCGACGCCCTGTTGGACAAGGTCATGCCGGAGATGGTGCCCCTCTCGATCGAGGCGGGCGCCCAGTTCGTTCCGGCCGCGGCCGCCCTGGCGGCGCTGTGGCGCAAGCGGGATGTGGCCGACAAGGCGGCTCAGGGCGCCTTCAACGCCGATCCCCTGGGGGTTCTCGCCGAGACCGGCGCGCTGCCCACGTCCGTCGATGCGGCCCTCGCCCAGATGGCCGATCTGGCGGCGCACACCTCCAAGACCTATCCCGGGGTGACCGCCGTCGCCGTCAACACCTCGGCCTATTACGACGCCGGTGCGACCGACGCCCAGGACTTGGCCTGCTCCATGGCGACCGGCGTCGCTTATCTGCGGGCGATGACTGCGGCGGGGATGGACGTCGCCAAGGCCGCCCGCCAGATCGTGTTCGTCTATTCCGTGGGCTGCGATTTCTTCGTGACCATGGCCAAGCTGCGGGCCGCCCGGAAGATGTGGGCGCGCATCGTCGAGTCGTGCGGCGGGGCCGAGTCGGACCGTTCCATGACCATCGTCGCCCGGACCGCCGACCGGATGATGACCCGCCGCGATCCGTGGGTGAACATGCTGCGCACCACCGTCTCCGCCTTTGCCGCCGGCGTGGCCGGGGCCAACAGCGTCACGGTGCTGCCGTTCGACCATGCCCTTGGGCTCCCCGACGACTTCTCCCGCCGCATCGCCCGCAACAGCCAGGTCGTTCTCAAGGAGGAGGCGAACCTCTGCCGCGTCGTCGATCCGGCCGGCGGGTCCTGGTACATCGAAAGCCTGACCGACCAACTGGCCCGGGTGGCGTGGACCACCTTCCAGGAGATCGAGAAGGCGGGCGGAATGGCCAAGGCCCTGGAGAACGGCTCGATCGCGTCCCAGATCGCCGCCGTTCACGGGGAGCGCGAGAAGAACATCGGCAAGCGGCGTGATCCGCTGACCGGGATCAGCGAATTCCCGAACATCCAGGAAAAGGCGGTGACCCCGCCCAAGCCGGACCTCAAGGCCCTGCGCGCCGGAATCGCCGCCGGAGGGCGCGGCTCCGCCGCCGCTCTCAAGTCGGCTCCCAAGGGCGGCCTGACCGCCGCCGCCATCGACGCCGCCGCCGGAGGGGCCAGCATCGGCGCCATGGCGGAAGCGTTGAAGGGACCGGGGGCCAGCGTCAAGGCCCTGCCCAAGCACCGCCTGTCCGAGACCTTCGAGGCCCTGCGCGACGCCGCCGACGCCTTCAAGGCCAAGACCGGCAAGTGGCCGGCGATGTTCCTGGCGAACATGGGACCGGTCGCTCAGCACACCGGCCGCGCCACCTTCTCCAAGAACTTCTTCGAGGCGGGCGGCATCGAGACCCTGGGCAACAACGGCTTCGCCGACGCCGAGTCGTGCGCCAAGGCCTTCAAGGAGAGCGGCGCCCGCATGGCGATCGTCTGCTCTTCCGATGCCCTGTACGAGGAGTTCGTTCCCAAGGTGGCCTCGGCCCTGAAGGCGGCCGGGTGCGAGTTCCTGTTCCTGGCCGGGGCTCCCGGGGAGAAGAAGCAGGCGTACCTGGATGCCGGCGTGAACGATTTCATTTTCCTTGGATGCGATGTGCTCGGGACGCTGCGCGCGGCCCTCGCTCGTCTGGGAGTGACCAACTGATGACGAACATCCCTGACTTTTCCCAGATCCGTCTGGAGTCCGACAATGTTCCTCCCTCCGCCGACGGATTGAGGAACTGGAAATCGCGTCTGGAGGCGGGCGCGGGCAAGACGCTTGAGCATTTCATCTGGGACACGCCCGAGCAGGTTCCGGTGAAGCCCCTGTACTCGGCAGCCGATCTCAAGGGGATCGACCACCTGGACACCATGCCGGGCCTGCCCCCGTTCCTGCGCGGCCCCTACCCCACCATGTATGTGGACAAGCCGTGGACCGTGCGCCAGTACGCCGGGTTCTCGACCGCCAAGGACTCAAACGCCTTCTACCGCCGCAATCTCGCCGCCGGGCAGAAGGGGCTGTCGGTGGCGTTCGATCTGGCGACCCATCGCGGCTACGACTCGGACAATCCGCGCGTGGTCGGTGACGTCGGCATGGCCGGCGTGGCCATCGACTCGATCATCGACATGCGCACCCTGTTCGACGGCATCCCGCTCGACAAGATGAGCGTGTCGATGACCATGAACGGCGCGGTGCTGCCGGTGCTGGCGCTGTTCATCGTCGCCGCCGAGGAACAGGGCGTGAAGCCCGAGCAACTGACCGGGACCATTCAGAACGATATTCTGAAGGAGTTCATGGTCCGCAACACCTATATCTATCCGCCCAAGTCGTCGATGCGGATCATTTCGGACATCTTCTCGCACACGTCGAAGTATATGCCGAAATACAACAGCATCTCCATTTCCGGCTATCACATGCAGGAAGCGGGCGCGACCGCCGATCTGGAGTTGGCCTACACGTTGGCGGACGGCGTCGAGTATGCCCGCGCCGGCATGGCGGCGGGCCTCACCATCGACCAGTTCGCTCCGCGTCTGTCGTTCTTCTGGGCCATCGGCATGAACTTCTACATGGAAGTGGCCAAGATGCGCGCCGGCCGCATGCTGTGGGCCAAGCTGATCAAGCAGTTCAACCCGGAGAACTCCAAGTCGATGTCGCTTCGGACCCACTCCCAGACCTCGGGGTGGAGCCTGACCGCGCAGGACGTGTACAACAACGTCACCCGCACCGTCATCGAGGCGATGGCCGCGACCCAGGGCCACACCCAGTCGCTGCACACCAACTCGTTCGACGAGGCGCTGGCCCTGCCGACCGACTTCTCGGCCCGCATTGCCCGCAACACCCAGTTGTTCCTCCAGCAGGAAAGCAACACCTGCCGGGTGATCGACCCGTGGGGCGGCAGTTACTATGTGGAACGGCTCACCCGCGAGCTGGCGCGCCGGGCGTGGGAGAACATCACCGAGGTCGAGCAGACCGGCGGCATGGCCAAGGCGATCGAGGCCGGTCTCCCCAAGCTCAGGATCGAGGAAGCCGCCGCGCGCACCCAGGCGCGTATCGACGCGGGCCGCCAGACGGTGGTCGGTGTCAACAAGTACCGCCTGGAACAGGAGGAGATGGTCGACGTTCTCAAGGTCGACAACTCGGCGGTGCGGGCGCAGCAGATTGCCCAGTTGGAGCAACTGCGGCGCGAGCGCGATCCCAAGGACGTGGAGGCGAAGCTGCACGCCCTGACCAAGTCGGCCGAAACCGGCGAGGGCAACCTGCTGGCGCTGGCCGTCGATGCGGCCCGCGCCAAGGCATCCGTGGGTGAAATCAGCGACGCCCTGGAAAAGGTCTATGGCCGCCACAAGGCCGAAATCAGGACGATCTCCGGAGTGTATGGAGGGGAAGTGGGCCACGATTCCAATGCGATGACCACCGTTCAGGGCATGGTCGACGAGTTCGAGAAGCGCGAGGGACGTCGCCCGCGCATCCTGATCGCCAAGATGGGCCAGGACGGGCACGACCGTGGCCAGAAGGTCATCGCCAGCGCCTTTGCCGACCTCGGGTTCGACGTGGACATCGGGCCGCTGTTCCAGACCCCGGGCGAGTCCGCCCGGCAGGCGGTGGAAAACGACGTCCATATCGTCGGCGTCAGCTCGCTCGCGGCCGGACACCTGACCCTGGTGCCCGCGTTGAAGGCGGAACTGGCCAAGCTGGGCCGCGAGGACATCCTGATCGTGCTCGGCGGTGTCATCCCGCCGCAGGACTATGATGCCCTGTACCAGGCCGGTGCGAAGGCGATCTTCGCCCCCGGCACCGTGATCAGCGAGGCGGCGATCGACCTGATGGGCAAACTGAACGAGACCCTCGGCTATTCGCCGAAGGCCGCGTAGGCAGTGAATCAGGTCCAAGCGGCAACGAGTCCCGGCGGCGGTGTCCGCCGGGCGCTCACGGTGGACGACTATGTGAATGGAGTCCTGGGGAAGGACCGCTCCATTCTCGGTCGCGCCATCACCCTGGTCGAAAGCCGCAACCCCGACCATCATGCCCTGGCGGAGGAAATGGTGCTGCGCCTGCTGCCCTACAGCGGCAAGGCCCATCGCATCGGCATCACCGGCGTGCCCGGCGTGGGCAAGAGCACCTTCATCGAGGGGCTCGGCACCATGTTGTGCAGAAGCGGCCATCACGTGGCCGTGCTGGCGGTCGATCCCTCCAGTTCCCGGTCCGGAGGGAGCATTCTCGGCGACAAGACGCGGATGAACGATCTGTCGGTGCAACCCAACGCGTTCATCCGTCCATCCCCGTCGTCGGGAACCCTTGGCGGCGTCGCCAGCAAGACCCGTGAAACCATGGTGGTCTGCGAGGCCGCCGGGTTCGACGTGGTCCTGGTGGAAACCGTCGGCGTCGGCCAGTCGGAGACGGTGGTTGCCGACATGGTCGATCTGTTCCTGGTGCTGATGCTGCCGGGCGCCGGCGACGAGCTTCAGGGGATCAAGAAAGGCGTCCTCGAAATTGCCGACATGATCGCCGTCAACAAGGCCGACGGCGACAACGCCATCCGCGCTGGGCTCGCCGCACGCGAGTACCGGAGCGCCTTGCGGATCATGAAGGCGGCGAGTCCCAACTGGAAACCGCCGGTTCTCACCTGTGCGGGCCTGAGCGGCATGGGTCTCGACGCCCTGTGGGAAAAGGTGCTCGAACACCGCACCATCATGACCGAGACGGGCGAACTTCAGGCCCGGCGGGTCGAGCAGCAAATTCACTGGATGTGGTCGATGCTGGACGAACGGCTGATGCTGGCTCTGCGCCAGCATCCGGTGGTGAAAGAAATGCTGCCGCTGACCGAAAAGGAAATCATCGACGGCCAGCTAACCCCGACGGTGGCGGTCGAGCGTATCCTGGAAGCCTTCGGGGTCGTCTGAGAGACTATTTACCAGCGGTCATTAAGAATGACCGCTGGAGGTTCCCTCAGTCACCGGGCGCGCCCGTCCGGGCGCTTGGCTTTCGGCGCGTCGTGCCGGAGGCACGCCTCCGGCATGACAGCGCCGGCCCGCGGTCGCGGGCTCCAGCGGTCATTGGAAATGGCCGCTGGTACTATTCTTCCCGCCACTCCTCCACCCACAGGCTGGAGGGGTCCGCGTGCCCCGTGGGGGTGACGCCCTTCAGCCATTTGGGAAAGATGAAC
>JADGDA010000046.1 GCA_015228695.1 Alphaproteobacteria bacterium | reverse complement strand
AACCCAGCGGCAGATGGGCACCAACTCGCTCAGCATGGCGTCCCAGGCGGCGCAGAGCGTATTGCAGATGTTCCGTTAACACCGGACACGAAGACGTCGGAAACGGGGGGCATCAAAGGATGCCCCCCTTTTTTTGGGCTGGTTGCTCCGTTGCACGCGAACGACGAGAATGGGGACGCGGTAAGGCGCACCGGCATCGGTCCGGCCCTGGCCCATGTGTTCGCCCTGGGCCGGAAAATGCATCTGGCGGGCGGTTTGGCCGTCGCGGAGCGCGCCTATCGCCAGATTCTGGCGGAATTCCCCGAGCATCTCGACTCCCTGCGCTACCTGAGCCAGATCGCCGCCCAGTCCGGACGCTGGGCCGAGGCTCTTGACCTTCTGGTCCGGGCGGGCGGGATCTGTCCCGACGATCCGGACATCCCCAACGAGTGCGGGTGGCTTTGCTTCCAGCAGGGCCGCGTCGCCGAGGCGATCGCGTTCGGACGCAAGGCCGTCGCCCTGGCCCCCGAATCGGCGCTGGCGCACGCGCGGTTGGCGGACGCCCTGAAGGAGGACGCCCACTGGGCCGAGGCGATCCGGCATTACCTGATCGCGAACGGGAGCCTTCCCGAGGACCCTTCCGTCCTGTTCGGCCTTTGCGTCTGTCATCTTGCCCTGAACGATGCCGTGGGCGCGCTGCGGTTTGCCACCGATCTCGCCCGCACCCATCCGGACATGGCCGAGGCGCACTACCTGAAGGGGATGGCGCTCCAGTCCACGGATGATCCGCAGGAGGCCGTCTCCGCGCTGACCCTGGCCCTGGAACAGGCCCCGGCCAATGCGCGGATCGCGGTCAATCTGGCGATGGCCCTGGATGCCCGAGGCGCACACGAGCAGGCGGTTTCCGTTCTGCGGAATGCCGAGACTCGCCATCCGGACGACGCCGAACTCCTGAGCGCGCTCTGCCTCGCGCTGCTCAACCGGGGCGGATACGCCGAGGCCGAACCTTACGGGCTGAGGGCGCTTGCCCTTGATCCCGATCTGGCGAGCGCGAACAACGCCTTGGGCCGCATCTGCCTCGATCAATGGCGGCTTGAAGAGGCGGAACGGTATTTCCGGCGGACGATGGAGCTTCGTCCGGATTCGGCATCCGGCTTGACCAACCTCGCCATCGTCCTCGGGCACATGGGGAAGCGGGAGGAAAGCCTGTCCCTGGCCGAGCGTGCGTTTTCCGTTGCGCCGACCCTGCCGGAAGCCCATTTCATCCTGGCCACCATGCGGTTGACCACCGGCCGTCTGAGCCAGGGCTGGGACGCCTATGAACTGAGCCGGTTCCTGCCCCCCCGCGCCGTCCTTTGTCCCCTGGACATTCCCCTTCTGGAAACGGACGAGGACCCCGGAGGCAAGACCATCCTCGTCCGTCACGAGCAGGGGGTGGGCGACTCGATCCTGTTCGCGTCGGTTCTCCCGGACCTGATCCGGCACGCGGGACATTGCATCGTCGAGTGCATGCCCAAGGTCCTCCCCTTGATGAAACGCTCCTTCCCGGAGGCCACGGTTCTTTCCGTCCCCGAATTGTGCGCCCAAGGAGCCGGACTCCCCGTGGACCGGCAGATTTTGACGGGATCGCTGTGCCGGCGCTATCGCTCCAGCCTGGAACTTTTTCCCGCCCCCCACGCTTTTCTCGTTCCCGATCCGAAACGGGTCGATGCGTTCCGCCGACGGCTGGCGGCGCTGTCCGATCATACCAAGGTGGCGTTTCTCTGGCGGGGTCTGCTGGCCGAGGACACGCCGAAGAACTCGACCAATTACCTGACGCTCGAACAGCTCGCGCCGGTTCTTGCCCTGCCGGGGTTCACGTTCATCAGCATCCAGTACGACGTCGAGGGGAACGCGGCGCGGCGGGAAATCGAGACCGCGCGGACACGGTCCAGCGGGAACATTCACGTTCTCGAAGACCTCGATCCCTTTGATGACCTGGACGGAGTCGCCGCGCTGATCGAGGCCTGCGACATGGCGCTCGGCCCGCCGACCACCTCCATGCACATCGCCGGAGGGCTCGGCAAACCGGCGCTACGGTGGAGCGGCGCCCCCGACACCTTCGACCTTGCCCAGAGCCATTGCCCCCTGACGCCATCCGTCCGCACCGTGGTCCCCACCACGATCTACGACAAGAGCGAAATCGTCCGCCGGCTGCTGGAGGCCCTCGACGCCCACACCCATGGGCGGGAGACGGTGTCTTACTCCCCGTCGTCCAGGCCCTGCGGCGGCCCGGAGTCCTGACCCTTGGCCGCCGGGTCCCGGTCCACCAGTTCGATGATGCCCATCGGCGCGCAATCGCCGTAGCGGAATCCCGCCTTCAGCACCCGCGTATAGCCGCCCTGGCGGTCCTTGTAGCGGACGCCGAGGGTGTCGATGAGCTTCGCGACGACCACTTCATCCCGCAAAGCCGCGATCAACAGACGGCGCGCATGAAGATCGCCGCGCTTCGCCAAGGTGATCATTCTCTCGGCAACCGGACGCAGGTCCTTCGCCTTCGGCAGGGTAGTGCGGATCTGCTCGTGCTTGAACAGGGACGCCGCCATGTTCGAGAACATCGCCTTGCGATGACTGCTGGTCCGGTTCAGCTTGCGGCCGCTCATACCGTGACGCATAACGATGTCCTCCCTTCGTTAGGCCTCGCGCACGAAGCCGAAAACAACCCCCCGCCGCCATGTCCCGCGAACAAGGCGCGGACGGAAACGACGGGATGGCCCCTCACGGGCCTATTATCCGTTCCCAAAGGAACGATAACCTATCCGTTCCCAAGGAACGATCAGTACGGCTCTTCCAGCTTCTTCGCCAGATCCTCGATGTTTTCCGGAGGCCAGTTCAGAACCTCCATCCCGAGGTGAAGGCCCATCTGCGCCAGGACCTCCTTGATTTCGTTCAAGGACTTGCGCCCGAAATTGGGGGTGCGCAGCATCTCCGCCTCGGTCTTCTGGACCAGATCACCGATGTAGATGATGTTGTCGTTCTTGAGGCAGTTGGCCGAACGGACCGACAGTTCCAGCTCGTCCACCTTCCGCAGCAGATTCTTGTTGAAGGGCAGTTCGTCGCGCCGTTCCTCCTCAAGACCCGCCGACGGCTCCTCGAAGTTGATGAAGAGTTGGAGCTGGTCCTGGAGAATCCGCGCCGCCAAGGCCACCGCGTCATCGGGAGACACCGAGCCGTTGGTCTCGACGGTCAGGGACAGCTTGTCATAATCGGTCTTCTGGCCGACGCGGGTGTTTTCGACCTTGTACGAAACCTTGCGCGCCGGGCTGTAGATGGAATCGATCGGGATCAGCCCGATGGGCGAGTCCTCGGGGCGGTTGTCCACCGCAGGCACGTACCCCTTCCCCGACTGAACCGTCAGCTCCATGTTCAGAACCGCGTTCTTGTCGAGGGTGCAGATGACCAGTTCCGGGTTCATGATCTCGATGTCGTGACCGACCTCGATCATCCCCGCCGTGACCTCTCCCGGACCGGTGGCGCGAAGGGACATCCGCCGCACCCCCTCGGAGTGCATGCGCAAGCCAAGGGTCTTGATGTTGAGGATGATGTCGGTCACGTCCTCGCGGACGCCGGGGATCGACGAAAACTCGTGCAGGACCCCCTCGATCTGGATCGCGACCACCGCCGCGCCCTGTAGCGACGACAACAAAATGCGGCGCAGCGCGTTGCCGAGCGTCATCCCGAACCCCCGCTCCAAGGGCTCGGCGACGATCGTCGCCACGCGAGAGGAGTCGTTGCCGGGCTCGACGATGAGCTTGCTCGGCTTGATCAGTTCCTGCCAGTTCTTTTGGATAACGGCCATGCTCTCATCCTGGATCCGGGTGACACCCACATCGGCGGCCGCCCCTGGGCGGCCCCGCCCGACCGGGACCGACGATCGACATCGAACAGCCCGAAAGGGCGATCAGACGCGACGTCGCTTGCGGGGGCGGCAGCCGTTGTGAGGGATCGGGGTCACGTCGCGAATCGACGAAATGACGAAACCCACCATCTGCAACGCCCGAAGGGCCGACTCCCGCCCGGAGCCCGGCCCCCTGACCTGAACGTCCAGCATCTTCATGCCGTGCTCCTGGGCCTTGCGTCCGGCATCCTCGGCGGCGACCTGGGCGGCATAGGGCGTCGACTTGCGCGATCCCCGAAACCCCTGGGCTCCCGACGACGACCAAGCGATGGTATTGCCCTGGACATCGGTGATGGTGATCTTCGTATTGTTGAACGAGGCGCTGACGTGCGCGATACCGGAAGAAATATTCTTCCGTTCGCGCCTGCGCATCTTTTGTGCCGGCTTCGCCATGACTGAACCCTAAATTTATCTGACCGCTTTCTTCTTGCCCGCAATGGCCTTTGCCGGACCTTTGCGCGTGCGCGCGTTGGTGTGGGTGCGCTGCCCCCGCACCGGCAGCCCGCGGCGGTGACGCAGGCCGCGATAACACCCAAGATCCATCAAACGCTTGATGTTCATGGACGTCTCGCGGCGCAGATCGCCCTCGACCTTGAACTCGTGGTCGATCACCTCGCGGATGCGCAGAATCTCGTCATCGCCGAGCTGATTGACGCGGCGATCCTCGGGCACGCTCACCTTCTTGCAAATTTCCGCCGCCTTGGAGCGACCAATGCCATAAATGTAGGTGAGCGCGATCACGACCCGCTTGTTGGTCGGGATGTTTACGCCAGCAATACGCGCCAAAGTCCATCTCCTCCAGATCGCCAGTCACCGACCCGCCGCAAATCCGCACCAGGGGTGCACGCCGCGGAGGATACCGTAAAGACTCCCATCCCGCTGCACACCGGCGCAGGGGAGGGCGTCAGACTATAAGTCCGTTTCAAACCAAGTCAACGGGGAAAGGTCACCCCGCCAAAGCCTTTTCCAATTGCCTCGTCACGTCCGCGATCGGAGCCGTGCCGTCGATCACCCGCAAAAGCCCCTGCTTTTCATAATACGGCAACAGCGGCGCCGTCTGCGCATGGTACGCCTCAAGCCGGGACTTGACGGTTTCGGCGTTGTCGTCCTTGCGCCGGGTGAACTCGGTGGAGCCGCAGTCGTCGCAGACCCCCTCCTTTTTCGGCTTGTGGAACGAGTCGTGGTAACCGGCCCCGCACTTCGCGCACGAGAAACGTCCGGTGATGCGTTCGACCAGCATCGCGTCGGGAACCCGGACCTCGATGACCGCGTCGATCTTCATCGCGCTTCCGCCAAGAAGCTTGTCGAGCGCCTCGGCCTGGGGAACGGTCCGGGGAAATCCGTCCAGGATAAAACCCTTGCCGCAATCGGGCTGGGCGATCCGGTCGGCGATCATGCGGATGATGATGTCGTCCGACACCAATCCGCCCGCCTCCATGATCGCCTTCGCTTCCTTGCCGACGGGCGTACCGGCGGCAACGGCCGCGCGCAGCATGTCGCCGGTGGACAGTTGGACGATTCCGTACTTGTCCTGGAGCAGCTTGGCCTGAGTGCCCTTGCCGCCGCCAGGAGGCCCCATGAGAATGATCCGCGTGCCCTTCATCCCCGTTTCCCCCTTAGTTTGGCCTTCTTGATCAGTCCCTCGTACTGGTGCGCCAGAAGGTGCGACTGAATCTGAGCCACCGTATCCATGGTCACCGTCACGACAATGAGCAGGCTGGTGCCGCCGAAGTAGAACGGCACGGACATCCGGGCGATCAGCAGTTCGGGAAGAACGCTGAGAACGATCAGATACAGGGCGCCCAGCACGGTCAGCCGCGTCAGCACATAGTCAAGATAATCCGAGGTGTTCTTGCCGGGGCGGATACCCGGAACGAAACCGCCGTATTTCTTCAGATTGTCGGCGGTCTCCACCGGATTGAACACGACCGCCGTGTAGAAGAAGGCAAAAAACCCGATCAGCGCCGCATACAGGGCCAGATAGGCCGGTTGCCCATGCCCCAGGATCGCCGTGACCGTCGTCAGCCATTCCGGGCCGTTGCCCGCGGAAAAGCTTGCCGCCGTCATCGGCAGCAGCAGGATGGAACTGGCGAAAATCGGCGGAATCACGCCGGAGGTATTGACCTTGAGGGGCAAATGGCTGCTCTCCCCCCCGTAGATCTTGTTCCCCTGCTGACGTTTCGGATACTGGATCAGGATCCGCCGCTGCGCCCGCTCCACGAACACGATCACCGTGACCACGGCGACGGCCATCACCAGCAGGGCGACGATCGCCAGGGCCGACAGCGCCCCGGTGCGGCCGAGATCAAGCGTTCCCACCAGGGCCTGGGGAAGATTGGCGACAATCCCGGCAAAGATGATCAGGGAAATCCCGTTGCCGATCCCTCGCGCGGTGATCTGCTCCCCCAGCCACATCAGAAACATGGTGCCGCCCACCAGGGTGATCACCGTGGTGAACCGGAAGAACAGTCCAGGGTCCAGCACCGCCGAACCCGCGCTCGACGTCATTCCCTCCAGCCCCGCCCCGATTCCATACGCCTGCAAGGTCGCGATCGCCACGGTCAGATAGCGGGTGTACTGGTTGATCTTTTTCCGCCCGGCGTCCCCTTCTTTTTTCAGGGCCTCCATGGACGGGGAGACGGTCGTCATCAACTGTAGAATGATCGACGCGGAAATGTAGGGCATGATGTTGAGGGCGAAAATCGTCATGCGCGACAGCGCGCCGCCCGCGAACATGTCGAACATGCCCATGATGCCGCCCGCGTTCTGGCTGAAGACATCCTTGAGGACGCGGGGATCGATGCCGGGAAGAGGGATGTAGGTCCCGAGCCGGTAGACCACCAGCGCCGCAAGCGTGAACCAAATCCGCTTCTTGAGTTCCGTCGCCTTGGCAAAGACGCCGAAATTGATATTGGATGCAAGCTGCTCGGCGGCGGATGCCATTGGCCCCTGGTCTTTCCCTTAGAGGACTTTCCCTATAGAGGACTTTTCCTCAGACGGCGGCGGCGGCGTCTGCCACGGCCTTCGGCTGAATGACGATGACCTGGCCGCCCGTCTTCGCCACGGCGTCAACCGCCGCCTGGGAGGCCCCGGCCACCTCGATGACGAGTTTGGCCTTCAACTCACCCTTGGCCAGAAGGCGCACGCCGTCACGGGGATTCCCGATGATCCCGCTCTTGACCAAAGTCTCAAGCGTCACCTTTTCCTTCGGGTCGATCTTGCCCGCGTCCACCGCCTGCTGCAACCGCCCCAGGTTCACCACCACGAACTCGCGACGGAAAATGTTGGTGAAGCCACGCTTTGGCAGACGGCGGTAGATGGGCATCTGCCCGCCCTCGAACCCGTTGATCGACACGCCGGTGCGCGAGGTCTGCCCCTTGACGCCCCGACCGCCGGTCTTGCCCTTTCCCGAGCCGATGCCACGGCCGATGCGCATGCGCGGCTTGCGCGCGCCACCGTTGTCACGAATCTCGTTCAGCTTCATCACTCGACCTTTCCATCGCCCCAGCCGCTCGCCCGGTCCGGGCGAAAGGCGTCACGTCCCCGATTCGACAGTCACCAGATGGGCGACCTTCGCGATCATCCCCCGCACCGAGGGCGTATCCTCAAGCTCGCGGGTCCGCCCGATCTTGTTGAGCCCCAGCCCGACCAGCGTCGCCCGCTGATCCTTCTTGCGTCCCAGGCCGCTGTGGACCTGGGTCACCTTGACGGTCTTTCCGCTCGCCATCTGTCCCTACTCCCGAGTCGCAGCCGCAGCGGCGGCGCCATCACGACGGCCAATGATCTCGCCGACCTTCTTTCCCCGCTTGGCGGCGACGGCCCTGGGCGACATCAGCAGTTGCAGCGCATCAAAGGTCGCCTTGATCATGTTGTGCGGGTTGGTGGTCCCGATGCACTTCGCCACCACGTCCTGCACGCCCATGGTCTCGAACACGGCGCGCATCGGACCGCCGGCGATGATGCCGGTACCCGGCGTCGCCGAACGGAGCACGACCCGCCCCGCCCCGAAGTGACCGCGCACGTCATGGTGCAGCGTCCGCCCCTCGCGCAGGGGAACCCGGATCATCTCGCGCTTCGCCTGGTCCGTGGCCTTGCGGATGGCCTCCGGAACCTCGCGCGCCTTGCCGGAGCCGAAGCCAACCCGGCCCTTCGCATCGCCGACCACGACCAGAGCGGCGAAGGAAAACCGCCTGCCGCCCTTGACCACTTTCGCGACGCGGTTGATGTGGACCAGTTTGTCCACGAACTCGTCATCACGCTCGCGCTCTCCGCGCTCCCCGCGATCGCGGCCGCGCTCTCCACGCTCTCCACGTTCTCCGCGCTGCGGCTTCTCGCTGGTGGGTGTCCGTGCCATGCGTCAAATCCCTTTAGAATGCCAAGCCGGCTTCGCGCGCGGCGTCGGCGAGCGCCTTGATCCGACCGTGGAACATATAGCCCCCCCGGTCGAACACCACCTCCTTGATCCCGGCCGCGACGGCCCGTTCGGCGAGCAACTTCCCCACCTCGGCGGCGGCCGCCCTGTCGGCGCCGGTTTTGAGACGGCCCCTGACGTCCTTGTCCAGGGTCGAGGCGGCGGCCAGGGTATGCCCGACCGAATCGTCGATCACCTGCGCATAGATGTGCCGCCCCGAGCGATTCACGGAAAGGCGGAGTCGTCCGGCACCCTTCTTGCGAAGCTTCCACCGCGTGCGGGCCTTCCGGCGGGTGTGAATATCCTTCGGCGTCCTCATGGCTCCACCTTTTACTTCTTCTTGCCTTCCTTGCGAAGAATCCGCTCATCCGCGTACTTGACGCCCTTGCCCTTGTAGGGTTCGGGGCTGCGGAACGAACGGATCTCGGAGGCCACCTGGCCGACGCGCTGCTTCGACGCGCCCGAAAGCGTGATCGAGGTCGGCGACTCGCACTTGATCTGCACGTCGCTCGGAATCGGATAGATCACGTCGTGCGAGTAACCAAGGGCCAAGTTGAGATTCGCCCCCTGAACCGCCGCCTTGTAACCCACGCCGACCAGATCGAGCTTCCGGCTGAAACCGTCCCCGACACCCACCACCATGTTGCGGATATTGGCGCGCGTCGTCCCCCACATGGAGCGGGCGAACTTGGTCTCGCTCCGGGGCTTGACCCAGACCTTATCGCCGTCGATCGAGGCTTCCACCTCGTCGCGCAGCGGCAGGGTCAGCGCCCCCATCTTGCCCTTCACGGTCAAAAGGCCGTCGGCGATCGTGACCGTGACCCCGTTCGGCACCGTCACCGGGTATTTACCAACTCGTGACATTGTGCCCTCCCTAGAACACCTTGCAAAGGATTTCGCCGCCCACATTGGCCTGACGGGCCTCGTGGTCCGACATCACCCCTTGCGGCGTGGACAGTATGCTGATGCCCAGCCCGTTGTAGATCTTCGGCAGGTCCCCAACCTTGGAATACACACGCCGTCCGGGCGTCGACACCCGATGAATTTCCCGGATGACCGGCTGCCCCTCGGCGTACTTGAGATCGATGCGCAGCTCGTCGAACCCGCCCTCCTGGCTGGTCCGCTCGTAGCCGCGGATGTACCCCTCGCGTTTCAGCACTTCGAGAACGTTCTGGCGCAGCCGCGAGGCCGGCGACTGGACGCTGGTCTTGCGCGCCCGCTGGCCGTTGCGGATCCGGGTGAGCATATCGCCCAAAGGATCAGTGAATGACATGGCCGATCCCCCTTACCAGCTCGACTTCACCATGCCGGGGATCTGGCCACTGGAGGCCAGATCGCGCAGCATGATGCGGGCGAGCCTGAACTTGCGGTAGACGCTGCGCGAACGTCCGGTGATTTCGCAACGGTTGCGCACCCTGACCTGGGCGGAATTGCGGGGCAGTTCCGCGAGCTTGAGGACGGCCTCGAACCGCTCCTCCGGCGAACTGTCCCGATTCATGATCGCGGCCTTCAGACGACCGCGCTTGCCCTTGCTGTTCTTCGCCATCCGGATCCGCTTCTTGTTGCGTTCGACGGAACTGACCTTAGCCATGTATCAATTCTCCGTGCGCGTCTGGAACGGCATCTCAAAGGCGGTGAGAAGGGCCTTGGCCTCCTCGTCCGTCCGTGCCGTGGTGCAGATCGTGATGTCCATACCGCGAATGGACCCGACCTTGTCGTAATCGATTTCCGGGAACACGATCTGTTCCTTCAGGCCCATCGTGAAGTTGCCGCGCCCGTCGAACCCGTTCCCGCCGATGCCGCGAAAATCGCGAACCCGCGGCAACGCAATGGTGATGAGCCGGTCAAGGAACTCGTACATCCGCTCCCGCCGCAGGGTGACCTTGCAGCCGATGGCCATTCCCTCGCGCAGCTTGAACGTCGCGATCGATTTCCGGGCGTGGGTCACGACCGGCTTCTGACCGGCAATCGCCGTCATCTCCAGAACCGCCGTCTCGACCTTCTTCGAATCCTGGGTCGCCTCGCCGATGCCCATGTTGAGCACGATCTTATCGATCTTCGGAACGGCCATGGGGTTGGTGTAGCGGAACTTCTCCACCAGCGCCGGCCTGACGACCTTGTCATAATGAGTACGCAAGCGTGCCATGGTGGTTCCTCTATCTATCGATGATCTCGCCGGACCGCTTGGCGAAGCGCACCTTGCGGCCGTCGTCGAGAATCTTATAGCCCACCCGCGTCGGCTGGTCGGTCTTCGGATCGATGTGGGCGACGTTGGAAACCTGGATCGGCGCTTCCTTTTCGATGATGCCGCCCTGCTGGACCTGCGTCGCGCGTTGGTGACGCTTGACGATGTTGACCCCCTGAACGATCACCCGGTTCTCGGAAGGCATGGCCCGCAGGACTTCCCCGCGCTTGCCCTTGTCCCTGCCGGTCACCACGACCACGCGGTCGCCCTTTCTAATCTTCATCTTGGGCATCACAGCACCTCAGGCGCGAGCGAAATGATCTTCATGAACTTCTTCGCGCGCAACTCGCGGACCACCGGGCCGAAAATGCGCGTGCCGATCGGCTCGCCCTGCTTGTTGATCAGAACGGCGGCGTTCCGGTCGAACCGGATGGCGCTGCCGTCCTGCCGGCGGATTTCCTTGGCTGTGCGGACGATCACCGCCCGGTGCACATCGCCCTTCTTGACGCGGCCACGCGGAATCGCCTCCTTGATGGAGACGACGATGATGTCGCCGACGCCCGCCACGGTGCGCTTGGAGCCGCCCAGCACCTTGATGCACATGACCCGACGAGCGCCGGAATTATCGGCCACGTCGAGGTGGGTTTGCATCTGGATCATTTAACGTGTTCCCTATCCAGGACGTGTCTATTCCGAGGGCTCCACCACCACCTCCCAAGATTTTCTCTTGGAAATGGGGCGGCACTCGCGGATGCGGACAACGTCGCCGATCTTGCACCGGTTATCCTCATCGTGGGCGGCGTACTTCTTCGACCGCTGGATGAATTTCTTGTAAATGGGGTGCATGACGCGACGCTCGACCCTGACCACAACGGTCTTGTCCATCTTGTCGCTGACAACCACCCCTTGCATGATCCGCCTAGGCATTATCCAACGCTCCTACGACGCCGTGCGCTTGCGAGCGCCCATGAGGGTCTTGATCCGCGCGATCTCGCGGCGAACCTGGGTGACACGGGCCGTATTCTCCAACTGGCCGCTGGCCTTCTGAAAACGCAGATTGAACTGCTCCTTCTTCAGAGCCAGAAGACTGCCCCGCAGCTCATCATCGCTTTTCGCGCGCAATTCCTGTGTCGCCGCCATGACTTAGGCCTCCCCCGGCATACGGGACACGAACTTGGTCCGGATCGGCAGCTTGGCCGCGGCCAGTTCAAAGGCGCGCCGCGCCGTCTCCTCGTTCACCCCGTCGATCTCGAACATGATCCGGCCCGGCTTGACCCGGCAGGCCCAGAACTCGGGCGAGCCCTTGCCCTTGCCCATGCGCACCTCGGCCGGCTTTCCCGTCACCGGGACGTCCGGGAAAATGCGTATCCAGACCCGTCCCAGGCGCTTCATCTGGCGCGTGATCGCGCGGCGCGCCGACTCGATCTGCCGCGCGGTCACCCGATCCGGCTCCACCGCCTTCAGACCATAGGCGCCGAAGTTGAGGGAACTCCCACCTTTGGCGTTGCCATGGATGCGGCCCTTGTGCTGCTTGCGAAACTTCGTTCGCTTCGGACTAAGCATGGCTGATGTCCCTCATTGCGTCCTCAGCGTCCAACATGCTGCTGTTGATCCATAATGCGCTTGTCCTGCGCCATCGGGTCGTGGGCGAGAATCTCGCCCTTGAACACCCAGACCTTGACGCCGCACGTCCCGAAAGTCGTCTTCGCCGTCGCGACCCCATAGTCTACGTCGGCGCGCAGGGTGTGCAACGGAACCCGGCCCTCGCGATACCATTCCGTGCGCGCGATTTCCGCACCGCCCAGACGGCCGCCGCAGTTGATGCGGATGCCCTGGGCGCCAAGGCGCATGGCCGACTGGACCGCCCGCTTCATCGCCCGGCGGAAGGCCACGCGGCGTTCGAGCTGAACCGCGATGTTCTCCGCCACCAACTGGGCGTCGAGTTCCGGCTTGCGGATCTCGACGATGTTCAGATGCACCTCGCCGCCGGTCATCTTTTGCAGGGCGCGGCGCAACACCTCGATATCCTGCCCCTTCTTGCCGATCA
>JADGDA010000045.1 GCA_015228695.1 Alphaproteobacteria bacterium | reverse complement strand
CCGGATTTCCCTCACCGCGCTCAAGGATACGAAATGATGTGGACCTCCCTGATGATGGGGGCGTCGGCGGCCCCCGCGACCATCGCGCTCACCGACCATGCCTTCGGAACGGGAACGAAGGCGACGTGGACCTTCCCGTCCCGCGCCCTCGGCGCGGCGGCGTCCGACCGGCGCGTCGTCGTCGGGGTCACCGCATCCCAGGCGGTGAACAACAATACGGTTTCAAGCGTCACCATCGCCGGAGTTGCGGCGACCCAACACGTCTACCACGAGGACGGCACGGGCGCGGCCTCCCGGGCGGCCCTGTGGTCCGCCCCGGTCCCGACCGGGGCGACGGGGGACGTCGTCGTCACCTTCGCCAGCGCCGACGACCGTTGCGGCATCGGTGTCTGGCGGGTGACCGGGGCGGGCGCGTCGCCGGTGAGCACCCATGCGGACGGAACCGACGGAACGGGCACGACGAGCATCACCGTCCCGGCGGGAGGCGTCGCCGTCGCCATGGCGGCCACCTCCGCGTCCACCACCTGGTCCGGCCTGACCGAGGATTTCGACGAGACCATCGCGGGGACGTCGTTGCAGTCCGGCGCCTGCGCGGCGTTCGCGGCGGCGCAGACCGGGCTTTCGGTGTCGGACACCAACAACCGTGAACTCGTGGTCGCCGTTTTCGGCCCGGTATGAGTTCGCCACCGGCCTTGGGGCCGACCCGCCCCGGATGAAAACAGCGGCCGCGGTCAAGGGCGCGGACGCGCCCGCTTAGGCCGAGGGCTATTTTCTCGTTAGGAGACATCATGACCTATTGGATTTTCAACGGCGACACCACCCGGGTTTACCGCGACGGCGAGCCGTGGGAGCACCCGGAGACGGGGGTCCGGTATGGGCGGGGCGACAACCTGCTGCGGGAATTGTCCGGACGGCAAAACGTGGCGGAGACGCCCAGGCCGGAGGGAATCGTCACCGGGTTTCATGTCGAACGTCCCGGCGGGGTTCCGATCCGGGTGTGGGACTTGCGGGAGGCGACCCCGGACGAGGCCAACGCCCCGATCCTGCGCCAATTGGCCGAGTTGGACGCCCGCTCCATCCGCCCGCTCCGGGCGGTGCTCGCGGCCCAGGCGTCGGGACAGGCGGCGGAGGCCGGGGACGTGGACACCCTCGTCGCACAGAAGGCCCAGGCGGACGCCTTGCGTGCGCGGCTGGTCCGGTGAGGACCTTCCCTTCATCCCCCAAACCGGAGTCACGCCCATGCCCAGAGCCAAACCTCCGGACCTGGAGACCCTGCGCCGCGGCCTGCGGGACACTCTGCCGAAACGCATCGCCCAGGCGATCAAAAGCTATGACGCCTTCGCCACGACCCCGCCCCCCGACGATCCCAAGGGGTTCGGAGCCCACCACGCCGCCTGCCGGGCGTGCCTCGCCCACGCGGAAACGCTGGTCAAGCTGGCCCGGTGGGCGGAGGGCACGGAGGCCGTCGCCGAAAGCGATCCGAACGACATCGAAAGGCTGATCGCCGAGGCCCGCTCGGCCATCGAGGACATGGATGACGATCTATGAGCCGGAACATCGACTTTCCCGTATTCGTCTCGTTGTGGAACATCAACCAGAAACTGGCGACGCCGCGCCACCACGCCCGGATGGCGCGGTGGCTGTCGGCGCGGTGGCGCGGCGTTCACCGGGACGGGCTGCTGATGGCTTTCCGGGATTCCGGCAAGTCCACCATCGTCGGCCTGTTCTGCGCCTGGATTCTGTTCCTCGATCCCGACCAACGCATCCTGGTGCTCGCGGCCGATCACGCCCTTGCCAAGAAGATGGTGCGCAACGTCAAGCGGGTGATCGAGCGCCACCCCCTGACCACGCGCCTGAAACCCTCGCGGCGGGACCAGTGGGCGTCCGACCAGTTCACCGTCAACCGCGATGCCGAATTGCGCGATCCGTCCATGCTGGCCAAGGGACTGGGCGGCAACGTCACCGGCAGCCGCGCCGACGTGGTCATCTGCGACGACGTCGAGGTGCCCAACACCTGCGACACCGCGCCCAAGCGCGCCGACCTGAGGCAACGGCTCGCCGAACTCGATTTCGTCCTGGTGCCGGGGGGGCTGACGCTCTACATCGGCACCCCGCACACCTTCTATTCCATCTATGCCGATCAGGCCAAGGCCGAGGCCGGAGAGGAGCGCCCGTTCCTCGACGGGTTCGAGCGGCTGGAAATCCCGGTCGTGGACGAGGCGGGGGAGAGTCACTGGCCGGAGCGGTTTCCGCCGGAGAAGGTCGCCGCCATCCGCCGCCGCAGCGGCCCCAACAAATTCTCCAGCCAGATGATGCTGCGCCCGGTGAACATCGCCGACGGCAGGCTCGATCCCGACCGTCTCCGCCTCTACGACGCCGAGTTGGACTACGCCGAGGGCAACGGAACGGCGGTTCTCCGCCTGGGCGAGCTGCGCGTGGTGTCGGCCTCGTGCTGGTGGGACCCCGCCTATGGGGCTCCGGGGCGGGGCGACGCCAGCGTGATCGCCTGTGTTTTCAGCGACGGAGAGGGGGGCTACTGGCTGCACCGGGTGCGCTATCTCACCCACGACCCCGGCGCGCCCGACGACGAGGCCACCCAGTTGTGCCGGCAGGTGGCGGCGTTCGCCAGGGAATTTCACCTGCCTGCGGTCCGGCTGGAAACCAACGGCGTCGGCCGTTTCCTGCCCGGACTGCTCCGGCGCGAGCTGACCCGGATGGAGGTTCCCTGTGTGGTGATCGAGGTCGTCTCCACCCGCGCCAAGGATGCCCGCATCATCGAGGCCTTCGACGCGGTGCTGGCCGCCGGAGCCATGCACGCCCACCGCTCGGTCTGGTCCACGCCCTTCATCTCCGAGATGCGGGAATGGCGCCCCGGAGCAGGCGGCGGCCGCGACGATGGGCTGGACGCCGTGTCCGGATGCCTGCTCGCCGAGCCGGTGCGCCTTGTCCGGGGAGCCGGTTCCCTGACCCGCCCCGACTGGCGTCCGGGCTCGGCGGGGTGGAAGGCGCGCACGGACTTCGATCTGTGATTTTCAACCCGAGGACACGACCCATGAACGAGGATTGGACGATGAACGTCATCTGGTGGATCAGCGCCGTGGAACTGCCGGTCATGGCCGGGCTGTTCTGGCTGTTCTGGAGTGGGCAACGGGAAACCGACGAGGATCTGGACCGGATTCGACTCGACATCGAACACGGTCTGGCCCGGTCCAACGAGGCGCTGTCCGCCTTCAAGCTGGAGGTGGCCAAATCCTACGCCTCCATCTCCACCCTGAAGGATGTGGAAAAACGCCTGACCCAACATCTTCTGCGCATCGAGCTGAAGCTCGACGGCGCGGCCGGCGGCCGGCCATGACCCGCCCGATCCCCCCGGCCCACCCGTTCCAGCGCTCGATTTCCAGCGCCGTTCTCGGCCTTGCCCAGATTCTCTACCACGAAGCGCGGTTCGAGAGCGTCACGGCCAAGGAGGCGATCGCGGCCACGGTGATGAACCGGTCCGGAGGACGCGGACGGCAGGCCGCCTGTCCCGGACACCGCCCGCTTCGTCCGGGGGGGGACCGGAACAATCCGGCGTTCGCGAGTTGCCTGCGCATCGCCGCGCGGGCGGTCAACGGCACCCTCAAGGACCCGACCTCCGGGGCCACCCTTTACCACCCCAAATCGATCCATCCCGGCTGGGCCTGGTGGCGGGCCCCGTCGGCCGAGATCGGAAACTTCCTGTTCTATGGCGAGGCGGAGCCGGTCAGTGCCCCGCCCGCCAGTGACCGCAGAGCTGCCTGACCAGCGTTTCGAACTCCATGGCCGAAACGGGTTTGTTCACGATCATGGACGCCCCCTCCTGACGGAGGGTCTCGCAGGTCTGCTCGGGCTTGCCGGCGGCAAGGACCAGCACCGGGACGTGGCTGTGATAACGGGTCGGGTCCTTGCGCAGAAGACGCACGAAGTCCAGGGCGTCATCCGCCTGCATCTGCGGCCCGCAGATGATGATGTCGGGTTTGACCCCCCCGGAGAGCAGCATGTAGATGGCCCCCGCCCCATCGGGGGCATCGGTGATCCGCGACGGCGCGATCTTGGCGAGAAGCTTGTGGATGATCGCGCGCATCTTCTCCTGGCCGTCCACGACCATGACATGCATCCCGGTGGCGCCCGATTCCAGGAGCAGGGCGGCCCCGTCCTTGTGCCGGGCCAGCCGTTGAACCGCGTTCTCGGGCAGAGGCACCTTCTGGTCGCGGCAGAAGGCGAGCAGCGACTCGGTAATCTCGTCCCTGGAGAAGGTGACGGCCGTCTTTTCTCCCTGTTCGGGGGACTCCGGAGTGAACTCCAGGGTTATGGCGGGATTCGCGTCGGGATTGAATTCGATCCTGGACGGAACGAGGTCCGGCAACGTCCTCCCCAGGCTCTGCCCGAGGTCCCGCAGCGCGTTCAGGAATTCGGGTTCGGGAAAGATGATGGCGCGACGTTCGATCATCGTCGAAATCCAAAACGGAGCGATCCGGAAAGGCCGGACCGGGGCCGCAGGGTATCGCCTGCGGGCTCCGTCGACAAGCCCCGCGCTGATCCAGTTTCTACGGCTCCCCGGTATAGACGCGGTCGGTCCAGGCGAAGAAGCGCCGGAGGCCGTCGTCGAGGTCGACCGTGGGCTCGAATTTCAATTGCAGTCTGGCCTTGCGGATATCCGGGCAGCGGCGGTTGGGCTCGTCGGCCGGGTAGGAGTCCGGATACTCGATGATGTTGTGGGACACCTCCCGCCCCAGGACCCCGGAAATGCGTCCGACCAGGTCGAGCATGGAAATCTCGGGCTTGGGATTGCCGATGTTGTAGGCCTCGCCCGGCACCCCCCTCAGGATCACCAGCAGAAATCCGACCATAGCGTCGGTGATATAGCAGAAGGTCCGGGTCTGCCGGCCCGATCCATAGATGTTGAGCGGGTGGCCGCCCTTGATGCGGTTGGCGAAGTTGGGCAGCACCCGGTAATCGGCCTCCTGCATGCCGGGTCCGAACACGTTGAACGGACGGATGGCATTGGTGGCGGTCCCGAATTCCCCGTGGAAGATGTAGCAGAGCGTCTCCCCCACCCGTTTCGATTCGTCATAGCAGGCGCGCGGCCCCTGGCACGAGACGTGACCGCGATAGCTTTCCGGCGTCGGCACATGCCGTGGGTCCGGGTCGCCATAGATTTCCGAGGACGAGAAAAAGGTGAACCGCGCCTTGTGCTGGGTCGCCAGTTCCAACAGACGCCGGGTTCCGGTGATGGCGACCTCCAGGGCCTCCAGCGGATAGGCGCGGTAATAGAACGGGCTGGCGATTCCAGCGGCATGAACGACGTAATCCAGCCGACCTTTCCACTTCAAGGGCTGGATGACGTCGTGATGGAGGAAGCGGACGTGGGGGGCCTCGGCGATCTGGGCTCCCTCCTTCCCGGCGGTGATCAGATTGTCGGCGGCGACGAGGGTGACCGGCTTTTTCAGCACCCGCGCGTTCAGGTGGGCGAACACCTCCATGAAATAACGCCCGAGAAAGCCGCGCGCCCCGCTCAGCAGCACGGTCTTTCCCGCGAGATCGTGGGCGGCTTCTCCCAGGCGGTCGCAAATTTCGGCGATATCGGCGTCCAGTAGAAACTCGGCCATCAGACGACCTCGACCTTGGGGATGGGGATGACGAACCGGCCTCCCGCCTTGGCGAAAGCGGTGTTCTTCTCGATGATCGGCCGGGCGAAGTTCCAGGCCAGGATCACCAGGACATCGGGCTTTTTCTCGGCCAGCGCGGACGAGGGCAGCACCGGTATATGCATGCCCGGCGTGAACAGTCCCTGCTTCAACGGGCTGTCGTCCACGATGAAGTCGATCCATTCCGGGCCGATGCCGAAGTGGTACATGAGCGTGGTGGCCTTGGCCGGAGCGCCGAAGCCCGCGATGCGCTTCCCCTCCGCCTTCATCCGCCTCAGCAGGGCGCCGAGTTCCCCGCCCAATGCCTCGACGTCGCGGGCGAAGGCGTGCAGGGTCTCGATCCTGTCGAGGCCGAAGCGTTCCTCCTCGGCGACCAGGGCCGCCACCGACGCTCCGACCGGATGCGGGCCGCCCTTCCTCTGCACGATGCCGCGCAGGGAGCCGCCATGGGTGTCGACCCGGACGGCCTCGATCAGCTCCATCCCGTGGGCGGCGAAAAAGGGGACCAGCGGCTTGACCGAATGATAGTCCAGGTGCTCGTGATAGATGGTGTCGAACAGGGTATTCCGGACCACGTCCAGCAGATAGGAAACCTCGAAGGCGAAGACCCCCGACGGGGCGAGGAGCGTCCTCACCCCTTCCACCACGCCGGCCAGATCGTCGATGTGGGCGAACACGTTGTTGGCGGTGACGATCTGGGCTTCGCCGTGCCGCGCCGCGATGTCCCGGGCGAGGGCAGGATCGAAGAACCCGCATATCGTTTCGATGCCGCGCGCCGTCGCGTCGGCGGCGATCTCCCGCGCGGGATCGACGCCCAGCACCCGCAGCCCGGCCCGGGCGAAAGCAGTCAGCAAGGTGCCGTCATTGGAGCCGATGTCCAGAACCAGCCCGCCGGGGACGGGCTTGAAGCGCCCGGTCAGGAACGCGGCAAGGTCCTCGAAATGACGGACGAACACCGGCGACGTGCCCGAGACATAGACATAGTGCGCGAACAAAGCCCCCGGATCGACCACGTCCAGAAGCTGGACATGGGCGCAGTTCCGGCAGAAGGCGACGTCGAGGGGAAACCGGGCCTGTTCCCGGCCCAGCGCATCCGCCGGAACGAAGGCGTTGGCCGGAGGGGTCGGAGCCAGGGACAGGGCCAGGGACAAATTCCCGCTCCCGCAGAGGCGGCAGGTTCCGCGGCGATGATGCGGAATGCCGTCCATCAGGGTTGGAGCGGCGGGATGCGCACCACGTCGGCCTCATAGACCTCCTGCGCCCGGGAATTGCGCCCCCAGGTCAGAAAGGTGGTGTCCTCGGTGAAGACCATGGCGTGATCGAGGCCGGGACCGGTGAAAAACATCTGCCCCTTCCCGACGAGGGTCCGGGTCGGGGGCTGCTCCGAGCCGTGCGGACGCTCGTAGTATTCGATCTCCCCCTCCAGGACGTAACAATAGTGCCAGTCGGTCCGGTGATAGTGGTTGGCCCGGACCGTGCCCTTCCGGGACGAGATCAGGACGCAGGACTTCATGGGCACGTCCACCAGGGGCTGAATGGCGCCGCGTTCGTCGGCGAAGGGCTTTTCCAGGGCGACGAGAACGCCCTTGGGCCAACCGGCGCGCTCCTCGGGGGTGACGGGATCGATGGTCATGGGCAAAAGGCTCCTTCTAGGGGGTCATCCCGTGCCGCGCCGCGCCCGGGCGCCCTCGGCAATGGCGTCGCACCAGTCGCGGTGATCGAGGTACCAGCGGATGGTGGCCGCCAACCCGTCCCCCAGCGTCCATCGCGGCGCCCAGCCCAGTTCCGACTTGAGCTTCGTGATGTCGGTGGCATAGCGGCGGTCATGGCCGGGCCGGTCCTTGACATGGGTGATCAGGGAGCGGTGCGGCCGCCACGGGGCCTCCGGGCGGATGGCGTCGAACGCCTCGCACAGGGTCAGCACCAGATCCATGTTGGTGGACTCCGCCTCTCCCCCGATGCAATAGGTCTCGCCGATCCTGCCCCTGGCCGCGATCAGGCGGAGCGCCCGCGCGTGGTCCTCCACATGCAGCCAGTCGCGGATCTGGCCGCCGTCGCCATAGATGGGGATGGGCTTGCCCTCGGCCATGTTGAGAATGGTAAGAGGGATGAGCTTTTCCGGGTATTGCCGGGGTCCGTAATTGTTCGAGCAATTGGTGATGACCGCCGGCAGGCCGTGGGTCTTCACCCAGGCCCGGACCAAAAAATCGGCCGAGGCCTTGCTGGCGGCATAGGGCGAATTGGGCTGATAGGGCGACGTCTCACGGAACATCTCGCCGGGGGGCAGGGAGCCGTAGACCTCGTCGGTGGAGACATGGACGAAACGGAACGCCTCTCGGGCCGCGCCGTCCAGCCCGCGCCAGTGAGTGAGTGCCGTCTCCAGCAACACGAAGGTGCCGACGACGTTGGTGGACACGAACTCCCCGGCGCTGTCGATGGAACGGTCCACATGGGACTCGGCCGCCAGATGGAACACCAGATCCGGGGCGAAGGAGGTGAACAGACGCTCCATGGCGTCACGGTCGGCGATGTCCTCCCGGGCGAAGGCGTGACGGGAATCACCCATCACCCCGTCCAGATTCTCCATCCGCCCGGCGTAGGTCAGCTTGTCGATGGTCAGAATCCGCCAGTCGGTTTCGGCCATGATCTGGTGAACCAGCGCCGATCCGATGAACCCCGCCCCGCCGGTGACGATGACCCGGGTCACGCCGTTCCGCCGTTCATGTTGCGCAGAAGCGCGATGGTGTCCGCGAGCCCCTGACGGAGGCTCCCCTTGACCACGAACCCGGCGGCCAGCAGACGGGTGTTGTCCACCTCATAGGAAAGCTGGTTCATGATCCGCTCGTCGACGAAGGTCACCTCCAGGGACGGAACATGCGCCCGAATGCCCTCCACCACGTCGCGGACGGTGTGGTTGGAGGTCACCACGTTGTAGACGCGGGCGTCGAACATGTCGCGCTCCACCGCGAAGGCGATCGCCTCGACCGCATCGCCCAGATCGAGATAAGGCCGCATCTGGTCATAGGCGGTCCGCCAAACGGTCAGCTTCTGCCCCAGGACCGCCTGCCAGCAGAACTTGTTGACGGCGGTATGAAAGCGCATCCCCGGCGAAACCCCGAAGATGGTGCCATAGCGGAAAATGGTCGCCCTCAGCCCCTTGTCCGCCGCCAGTCCGGCCACCAGGGCCTCCTCGCGCAATTTGGTTTCGGCGTAGGGACTCTGCGGTTTCAGGTCGCTGGCGTCGCAATCCTCGTCCACCCGGCTCTTCTGGGTGCCGTAGACGCTGGTCGAGGAGGCGGTGATCAACGGCGCCCCGACCTCGACGCAGGCCAGCGCCACCCGTTCGGTGATGCCGTAGTTGTCGCGCTCCACCTTTTCCCGGTTGGCGAAGCTGCCCGCCGCGTCGGTGATGGCCGCAAGGTTGACCACCGCGTGGGCGCCTTCGAGGACCGGCCTCAGATCGACGGTGGTCGCATCCGCCTCGATGAACCGGTAACGGCCCCCGTCCGGCAGATTGAACAGCGAGGGATAGCGCTGGGTCGCCATGTTGTCGAGGACGACGACCTCGGCCCCGGGAAAACGCTGGGGCAGAAACCGGATCAGGCGGGAGCCGATATGGCCGAGCCCCCCGGTGACGACAAAACGCATCGTGTTCACTCCTTTTCCCCCTGGCCCGGCGTTCCCCCCCGGGCCGTCCCCGGACCGCGATACTCCAGGAATCCGGAATAGTCCCGCAGATAATCCGCCGCGTCGTACAACTGGTCGCACAGGACCATCAGCGTCGATCCGTCGGCATAGTCCTGGCTCGCCCAAATGCCCGCCGGCACGAACAGCCCCCGCTCGGGACCGTCCAGAACCGTGTGCGAACGGGCGCTTCCGTCGTCGCAGACGACCTCGATCCGCCCGCCCAGGCAGACCAGAAACTGATTGCACAGCCGGTGGGCATGATCCCCCCGGTGGGAGGCCCGGTCCACATGAACGGAAAAGACCCGCCGGATGGCCATGGCGACGCGCGCGTCCTCCAGAACGACCAGCCACCCCCGCTCGTCCGCGACCTTGGGCAGGTCGACCAAGCGGACATCGACAATGGTGGGCAGGGACGGGGCGGAGGAAAGGGTCATGGCCGCTCGGATACCGGAGACAGGATCAGGTTGCAGGAAAAGCCGAGCCGATGACCGCTCGGGAAATTGTCCATCGGATAAGGCCCGGCTTTCCCGAGGTAGACCCCCTCGAACCGGCTCCTGTACACCAGGGCATAGCCCAGCCGCGCCAACTCCCCCAGCATGTCCCCCAGATTCCAGAACCAATGGCACATCCGCCGCTCGTAATAGTTCTGGATCGACACGAAGGTCGGGATGTCGCCGGCGGGCAGGTCGGACAGGACGAGATGGCGCGGCTTGAACCGGGAAAGGCGCGCCAGCATGGAGGCCCAGTCCGCAATGTATTGCAGCGAGCTTCCGGCGTGAACGATGTCGACCGGTCCGGGAACGTCGTCGAGAGAGTCGTGGAAAAAGAGATCGGAAACGTCCGCGAACACCCGGCGCCCCACATCGCAGACCGCCTTGTTCTCGACGCAGTGAAACGCCAGGGAACGCCCCTCCGGCAGGGACGCCCTCAATCCGGCATAGCCTCCGGCCATCCCGCCCCCGAAATCGAGCACCCGCAGGGGCGCACTCTCCGTCGGTGCCAGGGCCGTCGGTGCCAGGGCCGTTGGGGCCGGAGCTGTCGGCGTCAAGGCCGCGACGATGGCCAGGGGATATTCCCGGCTGTGGGCGGCGGCGGGAATCGTCCCCCCCGAACGGAACTCGGCGAGGGCGCGTTCCCCCCGCGCCGTCATCTTTCCCAGCCACTCCGCGCCCTCGAACGCCCCCTCGCCCGTGCCGAGCACCGCGTCCGTGGCGGGGGCGGAGGCGAAATCGGGATAGATCCCTTCCCAGATGTCGAAGGCGAACGGCGACGACATGCCTCGGCTGCTACTTTATCGCCGTCAGGCCGTCGTCAAGCCCCGACACGGAGATGGGCATGGTGATGGTCTTGCGCCCGGCTTCCTCGACCACGCCGAGAACGAGGCCCTTTGCCTTCCTCACCTTGGCGAGCTTGGCGCCGTCGAGTTCCATGACCGCCTGACACCCATCCTGGAGACACTTCAGGATCGACAGCGGAAACTGCTCCTCGTCGACGAGAACCGCGACGCCGGAGGGAAGGTGGATTCCGAGGGGAACGATGGCGACGAGGCCGAATTCCCCCTTGGTCCCGATCTTGCCGATGGTCGCCTCCAGCAGACGGGCGCCCCCCTCGACGACCTGGGTCTGGACCAGGACGCACTTGCCGTCCTTCTCCTTCCCGCAACGGGCGATCCAGTCTCCGAACTTCTGGCCGTCCTTAGGCGCCGCCGCCGCGCCGCCGACGGTCAGAGCGAACCACGCCACCGATACGGCAAGCGCCAGGGCCGCCCTCGCAAGGCCATCCCGCATCACGTCTCTCCCCCTTGATCCAAAACCGGCGGGAGTATGCACCCACCGGGAATCGTTGGCAAGCCTGCCCAGGCGGCCTGGATCTCCGGATCGCCGGGAGCCTCCGCGGCGGCCCGCCGGAGCCCGTCCCCGGCCTCGCCCCCCTCCGCAGCAAGGGCGAGGCCGAACAGGGACCGGGCATGGTGCGCGCGGACCCCCAGGGCGGAGGAAAAAAGCCGGCGCGCCGCGTCCGTCTCCCCGGCCTTCAGCAGGTCATGGCCCAGGGCCGCCACCTGGTCCGCGAATCCCGCGCCGAAGCAGGTCTCGCCGGCGGCCACCGCCGCCGTCACCGCGGCGGCGTCCATGGCCTCCCCCGCTTCGGCTTCCCGGCCGAGAGCGGCCAAGGCCTCCGCCCGCGCGCACCGCGCCTCCGCGAGATCCGGACGTTCCGCCAGCGCGCGGCCAAGGGGGGGCAGGGCGAAATCGGGCGCGCCGGCCGCCAGTTGCGCGGCTCCAAGCGCCAACAGGGCCAGGGGATGACGCGAGTCGAGCTGAACCGCCCGCCCGGCATGGGCCACAGCCTCGTCCTTCTCCCCCAGACGGAGGGCGATCGCCCCGCGCAACAACGCCAGAGCGGGATCGTCGGGCGCGCCGGCCATGGCCTCGACGCACGCCTCCCGCGCCCCGGCGAGGTCCCCCCCGCGAATCCTGGCTTCGATGAGCGCCGTGACCTCCATGGCAATCCCCCTATAACCTTTGGCCGTGTATGGGCGTGGCCGGGATTATGCTACACACTGTAACGCTGCGGGTAGATTTCAAGTCGAAGAGCCGAATCCCGTCCCTGACGCCCCGACCGCCGACGCGGGGAGGCCGCGACCTCCGGAGAGACGAACCATGGCCGACAAGACCGAGACCCCGAACAACCTGACGGCGGAGCAGGAACTGGACACGCAGGTCTTCAACGACCTGACGGCCCTGCAAGACGATGGTCCGAAGGTCGAGGACCGGGCTTTCGAGCAATCCCAGGTCAACGTCTCCAGCACGGACAATTCCGATCTCGGCAACATCCACATGGGAGGCTCCGCCCATACGGTCACCCAGCGCGCCGACGATGCGACGAACGGTGTTCTCCGGACCAACGTCGATATCGCGGTCGATGCCTACTCCGGCGGCGCGACCTTGCCCCCGGTCTTCGTCGGCAGCGAAGGAGACCAGCGCACCCAATCCGCCACCGGGGTCGAGTCGGACCAGTTCGGCGTCCACATCCCCGGCCGGGGCCGGGGCCGGGAGACAGACAGGGAACGGGACGCGGCCGAAGGCCCGGAACAGACCCTCGCTCCAACCCGGGAAGACGAGACAGTAGCCCCCACGGCCACCGAACCGGCAACCACCGAACCAACAGCCACCACGGCCGTGACGACGGAACCCGCAACCACCGAACCGGTGA
>JADGDA010000044.1 GCA_015228695.1 Alphaproteobacteria bacterium | reverse complement strand
TTTCAGGCCCCGCAGGACCTGCACGTCCAGTTCGCGGATTTTCTTGCGCAGGGTGTTGCGGTTCAGCCCAAGCACCTGCGCCGCCTTGATCTGGTTGCCGCGCGTCGCCTCCAGCATCAGGGTGATGAGCGGGCGTTCCACCTCGCGCAGAACCCGGTCATAGAGACCGGCGGGCGGCAGTCCGTCCGGCTGGGCGTTGAAATAATCCCTGAGACGCCGTTCGAGCATGGCGCCCAGGTCCTCGTCGTCCGCCGGGGCCTGCTCCATCTGGGCGGAGACGCTGACCAGCTCGTCCTCGATGGCGGCGGCGCCGATGGTTTCCTCGGCGTGAAGAACCGCGAGCCTGCGGGTCAGGTTTTCCAGCTCGCGCACGTTGCCCGGCCACCGGTAGGCCTTCATCCTGGCGAGCGCCTGGGCGTCCAGGGTCTTGAGGGGCAGCCCCTCGGCCGCCGCCTGGGACAGGAAATGGCTGGCCAGTTCCGGGATGTCCTCGCTGCGCTCGCGCAAGGGCGGCATCCTGAGCGGCACCACGTTGAGCCGGTAGAAGAGATCCTCGCGGAACAGACCCTGACGGATGAGCTGTTTCAGGTCCCGGTGGGTCGCGGTGATGATGCGGACGTTGGCGCGGATCGGGGCGCGGCCGCCGACGATGGTGTATTCCCCCTCCTGAAGCACCCGGAGCAACCGGGTTTGCGCCTCGGGGGGCATGTCCCCGATCTCGTCCAGGAACAGGGTCCCCCCCTCGGCCTGCTCGAACCGGCCGGAGGCGCGGGCGGTGGCTCCGGTGAAGGCTCCCTTCTCGTGCCCGAACAGTTCGCTTTCGATCAGTTCGCGGGGAATGGCCGCCATGTTGATGGCGACGAAGGGGCCGTTGCGGCGCTTGCCGTAGTCGTGCAGCGCCCGCGCCGCCAATTCCTTGCCGGTGCCGGATTCGCCGGTGATCATGACCGTGAGGTCGGTCGCCATCAGACGCGCCAGGGTGCGGTAGATGTCCTGCATCGCCGGCGAGCGCCCGATCAGGGGCAGATTCTCCTCCGCTTCCCGAGGAAGGGCGGGTTCGCTGGCCACGGGCTGGGACAGGGCCCTCCGCACCACGCTGACCAGCTCGCGCAGATCGAAGGGCTTCGGCAGATATTCGAAGGCCCCGCGCTCGGCGGCCTTCACGGCGGTCAACAGCGTCGTCTGGGCGCTCATGACGATGATCCGCAGGTCCGCCCGGGCCTTCTTGATCCGGGGCAACAGGTCGAGGCCGTTTTCATCGGGCATCATCACGTCGGTGATGACCAGATCCCCCTCCCCCTCGGACACCCAGCGCCACAGGGTGGAGGCGTTGCCGGTGCAGCGGACCTCATAGCCCTCCCGGCCCAGAGCCTGGGTAAGGACGGTCCGGATGCCCCGGTCGTCGTCGGCGATCAGGATCGTGGGAGTCGTCATGTCAATGAGCCGATTCAGAGGTTGCGATGGGAAGCATCACCCGAAAGACGGTGCGGCCGGGCTGGCTGTCGAACTCGACCACTCCGCCGTGGTCGTTGACGATCTTGGCCACCAGGGCCAGTCCGAGCCCGGTTCCGGACGGTTTGGTGGATACGAAGGGATCGAACATATGGGGCAGCAGGTCGTCGGGAATTCCCGGACCGTTGTCCTGCACGTTCACCACCAGGGGAAGATGCATCCGGGGCGACGCGCCTCCGGGCACGGCGACGCGGACCCCGTGCTGATAGGCGGTGGACAGGACGATTTCCCCCCGGCCGCCCCTTCCCCCGGCGCCCTTGCCCTCGGAGGCGGCCTCGGCGGCGTTCTTGATCAGATTGAGGAAGACCTGGATCAACTGATCGCGATTGCCGAAGACCGGCGGCAGGGAAGGATCATAGGCCTCGACGATCCGCATGCCCTTGGCGAATCCGTTCTCCGCGATGCGGCGCACGTGTTCCAGCACCTGATGGATGTTGACCGCCACCCGGTCCAGCGGCCTTTCCGAGAAGACGTCCATCCGGTTGACCAGAGCCACGATGCGGTCGGCCTCGTCGCAGATGAGCTGGGTCAGGGTCCGGTCGTCCCCTTGGGCGTTGAGTTCCAGGAGCTGGGCGGCCCCACGGATTCCCGACAGGGGATTCTTGACCTCGTGGGCCAGCATGGACGCCATCGCCGTCATCGAGCGGGCCGCGTGGCGGTGGGTGAACTGCTGTTCCATCTTGGTGGCGATGGAGTGCTCGTGCAGTTCGACCACGACCCATCCCGGCCGCTCCGGCAACGGCGAGACCTGGATGGTCAGGGTCCGGAGCCCGGTCCGGGGGGTATCGAGCATGATGTCGTGCTCGGAGACGGTGGCCTCGCTCGCAATCGCTTGGCGGATCAGGTCCAGGATCGGGCTGTCCGGAGGGATGAACTCCGCCAGGGGACGCCCCCGGAAATAGGCGCTGCCGCAATCGAACAGGTGCTCGGCGGCCGAGTTGACGTGGCGGATGACGCCCGCTTCATCGATCACCAGCACGACCGTGGCCAGGGCGCCGAGGATCAGGTCCGCGTCGGCGGGCGGCGTCCGCACCGGAACGCTCATGCGGCGATCCTCTCCGGCTCGGCGGCGTAGAAGTCGCGGATCAGACGGCGGGCGGCGTCGGGGTCCTCCACGGCGTTGATCCGGCGCCGCAAATCCTGGGCTCCGGCCAAGGGGGCCACATACCAGGCGATGTGCTTGCGCATGGCGCGCAGTCCGGCCCGATGTCCCTGACGCGCCATCGCGGCCTCCAGATGCTCCAACACCATGTCCCGCTGCTCCCGGAGCGACGGATCGGGCCGACGTTCGCCGGTTCTCAGGAAGTGCGCCACCTGACCCGGAAGCCACGGGCGGCCCAGGGCGCCACGGGCGATCATCACTCCATCCGCTCCGGACTCGGCGAGAAGACGGGCCGCGTCGTCCACCGAAAACACGTCGCCGTTGCCGAGTACGGGGATGGACACCGCCCGCTTGACCTCGCGGATAAATCCCCAGTCGGCCTTTCCCCCGTAAAGCTGCGCCCGGGTGCGGCCGTGAACCGTGACCATCCGGGCGCCGCAATCCTCGGCGATGCGGGCCAGGGAGGGGGCGTTGCGGTTGTCCCCGTCCCAGCCGATGCGCATCTTCACCGTGACCGGAACGCGCACCGCCCGCGCCACGGCGGCGACGATGCGCCCGGCCAAGGCCTCGTCCCGCATCAGGGCCGATCCGGCATGGCCGCCGACCACCTTGCGGACCGGACAGCCCATGTTGATGTCGATGACGACGGCGCCCTTGTCCTCGCCGACGCGGGCGGCCTCGGCCATCGTCGCGGGATCGCCGCCGACGAGCTGGACCGCGAAGGGGGAACCGTCGCCGTCGAGCATGCCCAGGGTGCCACGATGGGCCTGCGCGACCGCCTTGGCGGCGACCATCTCGGAAAACACGAGCCCGGCCCCCAGCCGTCCGGCGAGACGGCGGAACGGCGCGTCGGTCACCCCCGACATGGGAGCGAGGACGACCGGGTCGTCGAGCACGACGCTCCCGAAACGGAGGCTCATGATGCAACACTCAGCATGTGCATAAAGTATAGGCAATCCCGCAAAGCGCAACCGGATTCCGCCGGACGGGGCCTATCGGAGCCTATCGAAGAAGAACGTCGGTCACGAACTTGACGCCGGGGTAGGCCAGGGTGAGCAGCAGATAGGCCAGCAGCACGAGTCGGGCCGCCGCCTTGCCCCGGACCCCGATCATCCGGTGGGCGGCGAGAAGAGCCCCGATGACGAGGAAGGCCAGAACCGAAAACACGGTCTTGTGGTCCGGGTGGATCAGAATGCCGCTTTCCGTGTATTGCAGGGCCATGCCGCTCAGCAGGCCGAGACCGAGCACGACCTCGGAGGCGATCAGCAGAACGCCGGACAATTCCTCGCCGACCGTCACCGGCGGCAGGACGCGGGTGAGACGGTTGGGCCGCTTGGACTTGAGCGCTCGTTCCTGGAGAAAGGCGGCCAGGGCCGCCATTGCCGCGAGGGTCAGCAGGCCATAGGTGGCCACGGACACCACGATGTGGAATTCGACCCAGGCCACGGGTCCCCCCTTGGCCATCACCTTCCCCTCGGCTCTCTGCCAGATGGTGGCGATGAGGCCGAGGAGGAACAGGTACGGCAGCAACAGAGGCGTGAGCCGCCAAGCGTGACGGCCCCAGGTGGCCAGAACGGCGAACAGGAGCAGGCTGGCCGAAATGCTGACCCACAGGGCGCTCGACAGCCCCGTGTGCCAGCTATCGGCCAGTTGAACGGCGGTCCAGGCCAACGGCCCGGCGACGGCAAAGGCCAGCGCCGCCCGGAAAAAAGCGTCGCGCCCCCGGTCGCGGCGGAGGGAAACCAGCGTCGCCGGCAGGAAGGCGGCCAAGGCTGCCAGATTGAAAAACAGATGGCTCGTCATATCGCCCCTATAACAGCCCGATCGGGGACCCCTTGGCAAGCCCGGCCTGGGGAGGTACGGTGCGCCAGGGGATCAGGCAAGCGGATTTTTTGACGATGGTCAAGTGCGTGGCTTTGGTTGTCGCGGCCGGGCGCGGCCGCAGGTTCGGCGGCGAGACGCCGAAACAGTACCTCGACCTTGGGGGGCGGCCGGTGCTGCGCCATTCCCTGGCGACCTTCGCGACCCATCCCGGCGTGGATTCGGTGCGGGCGGTGATCCACCCCGACGATCGCGGCCTCTATGACCTCGCCGCCGAGGGATTGGGTCTGCTGGAGCCCGTGCCCGGCGGCGCAAGCCGTCAGGACTCGGTGCGCCTCGGCCTGGAGAGCCTGGACGGAGAGGGCGTCAGGCCGGATCTGGTCCTGATCCACGACGGGGCGAGGCCCTTCATCGACCGGGCCGCCATCGGACGGGTGATCGCCGCGCTGGACACGGTGCCCGGCGCCATCGCCGCCGTCCCGGTCATCGACACCATCAAATCAGCCGGCAAGCGGGCCGGGGGCGACTCGGGAACGCTCGTCGAGGCCACCATCGACCGGGCCGGGCTCTGGCGCGCCCAGACGCCGCAGGGATTCCGCTTCACCGACATCCTCGCCGCCCACCGGGCCGCCGCCGGAGAGGAGCTGACCGACGACGCCGCCGTCGCCGAGCGCGCGGGGATGTCCGTGTCCCTGGTGATGGGAAGCGAGGACAACGTCAAGATCACCACCGCCGCCGACCTCGCGCGCGCCTCCCGCCGCTTCGAGGGATATCCGGAAACCAGGGTCGGGGGAGGATTCGACGTCCACCGCTTCTGTCCCGGCGACGGCGTGATCCTGTGCGGCGTGCCGGTCCCGCACACCCACGCCCTGTCCGGCCATTCCGACGCCGACGTGGCCCTTCACGCCCTGACCGACGCCCTGCTCGGCGCGGTGGCGGCGGGCGACATCGGACGCCACTTTCCCCCCTCCGATTCCCGGTGGAGGGGCGCGCCCTCGGACATCTTCCTGCGCCACGCCGCCGCCCTGGTGCGCGGTCTGGGGGGAACGATCACGGCCGTCGACGTGACCCTCATCTGCGAACGGCCCCGGATCGGACCGCACCGGGCGGCCATGGCCGAGCGCGTGGCCGGCATCCTGGAAATCGCCGTCGAACGGGTCAGCGTCAAGGCGACGACGACCGAGGGGCTGGGATTTACCGGTCGGGAGGAGGGAATCGCCGCCCAGGCCACGGCAACCGTGGCCCTGCGCGCCCCCTGATAATCACAACGTCTCGTTCTCGATCCACTTCAGGAACGCGGGGTTTCCGTTTTCGATCGGGAGCGCCACGACGCAGGGACAGTCGTAGCTGTGCTTCTCCCCGACCAGGGCGACGACCCGATCCACCAGGGACGTTTTGGTTTTGACGATCAAGGCGACCTCGTTGCCCTGATCGAGCTTTCCTTCCCACCAATAAACCGAGGTGATCGCCCCCAGCACGTTGGCGCATGCGGCGAGCCGCGCCTCCACCAGCGCCCGGCCGAGGGCCAGGGCCTCGTCGTGGCTTCCGGCGGTGATATAGACCAGAGTCTGGGACATGGACTTGCTCCCCTGCGGTGGCATACTGTCCCGTTGTAGCGAACTTGACCGGGCCGCGCATGGACAAAGACGCCGACACGCCACCCGCCCGATCCCCCACGGCGACCCAGCGCCGCTGGCTGGAGCGCGGCCTCGACCAGCCCGGCGGAAAGCTGCCCCTGTTCGACGGGAACGGCCGCCGCATCGCCGACAACACGGTGCGGAGCTGTCTGGAACGGGGATGGGTGGAACCCTGGTTCGCCAACCCCCTGAAACCGGACTGGCTGGTCTGCCGCCTCACCGAGGCGGGACGGAAGGCCGCCGGGGAGGGTTAGGCCGGGCGGGTCACGCCAGGAACTCCGCCAGGATGTCCGCCGCCTCGTCGATCCCGCTCGGGACCGCCGGTTCCGGAACGGGCATTTCCCACAACCGGTCAAGCACCTCCCCGATGTCCCCCCGCCGCATCCGCTCCGGCCCGACGGCGGCCGCGCGGGTGTGACGACGCAGCCAGTCGCCCAGATGGGGCTCCTCCGGCCAGTCGTCGCGCCGGGAATAGATCAGGGGAATACCGGCGCAACCCGCCTCGACGAAGGTGCCGTAGCCCGGCTTGGACAGGATCAGATCGCAGGAGCGCAACAGGTCTGGAAACGGCAGCGGCAGGGACGCGGCCGCCACGACGTCGGAACGCTCCGCCGGCCGGGATTGCCCGGACACCCAGAGCCAGCCGGGGTGAACGGGCCACGCCTCCAGGTCCAAATCGCCGTCCAGTCCCCCGAAGGCCAGGAGGCCGAGGCGTTGCCCCTCCCCCACGCCCAGCAGTTCCCGCAGTTCGTCCCGGCGGTCCCGGCCGAGGCGCGCCAGGGGGCCGATGTCGCGCGGACGGGACAGCCCCTCCATGGGCATGGCCGGAGTCGGCCGCAGGAAGAGACGGGCGCCGTTATAGGCCGCCTCCATCTGGGCGAGAACGGCGGGCGCCTCCGGCCGGTGTCCGCAATAGCGCCGGTAAATCCCCGCCCAGTTGAGCGAACAGAGGGCCACGGACGGAATCCCTGCCCGCGCCGCCCCCGCCAGGGTCGTGTAGGGGATGTTCGCCAGCAGCAGATCGGGAGCCGCGCGGGCAAGCCGCCGCGCCTCCCCGTCCACTTCCCCGTCCCAGTCCCGGTGCAGACGGGCATAGGCGTCGGCGCTTTCCTCGACCCGGACCTCGGTCGCCGAGCCCATGACCATGCCGAAATCCCGCCCGGAGTCGACCAGATCGAACGCCTCCCCGATGCGGGCGGCGATCCACTCCCGCGGCACCCTGGTCCCGATGGTCAGCCGCAGATCCGGTATCCGCGTCCGCAGGGCGTCCAGAACCGGCAGGGTCATCGCGGCATGGCCGTACCCATGGGGAGACAGGGCGACGAAGAGATGCCTGGACGCCACGAGCCTCTTCCTCCCCCGCTCCTCATACCGCCGAGCCGATAAATCGGCTCGGCGTACTGCCCTCACCCGTCATGTGTGCCGGTATCCCCGGAAGTTCACGTCGTGCTTCAGATAAAGCTCGCGGGTGGCGTCGATGACCTTCGTCGTCATCTTGTCGTAGTAGTTCTGAATCAAGGCTTCGTTGGCTTCGAGCAGGGCTTCGTGGAATTCATCGTCGGAAAGCTCCGTGAAGTTCACGGCGACCAGGTCCGAATTGAGGTGCTTGACCTCGTAGAATTCCTCCGGCCCGGAGAGCAGCCCTTTCGCGATGGCGTCGTAATACAGGGGCGATCCCGGATAGGGGGTCACGGGGCGGATGGTCCGGAACTGGGCTTGATCATCATACTTCACCAGAAAATCGACGCTCTTTTTCAAGGTCTCGCGGTTGTCCCCGATGTTGCCGAAGATGATGTTGAGGCCGGGGTGGATGCCCGACGCCTGGGTGTTCTCGATCCCGGCGATGATCATGTCGTACCGCAGCCCCTTTTTCATGTTGCGGAGAACGACGTCATCCACGGACTCGATGCCGTAGTTGATGAAGACGCACCCGGCCTCCTTCATGATCTTCAGAACGTCGGGGGTGGCGTAGTTCAGACGTCCGTTGCAGTTCCAGTGGAATTTGCTCCCGCGCCGGAGCACCTCCTGGCAGAACTCCACGGTGTGCTGCTTCGAGACCATCAGCAGATCGTCACTGAAATCGAAGCGTCCGATGCGATAGGTCTTTTGCAGGAACTCGATCTCGTCGAGCAGGTCGTCGAAGGGACGCGGACGGTGCCCGGTGTCCATCCGGTAACAGAACGTGCATTTGAAGGTACAGCCCCGGCCGGACAGCACCGGGATTGCGAATTCGGTCGCGGCGACGCCCGAGGGCCGGTGCAGCCGGTAATAGTTCATCTCGAACAGATCGTAGGCGGGCCAGGGGATGCTGCGGATATCGGCGATCAGGGGGGCGCGCTCGTTGACGTGGATCGTCTCCCCGTCGCGGTAGGCGATTCCCTTGACCTCGGAGAAGGGGCGGTTGTGTTCGAGCGCGTCGAACAGTTCGCAGACCACGGCCTCGCCCTCGCCGAGGACGATGGCGTCGGCCTCCGTCTTGCGCATGAAGAATTCGGGCTCGGGCGTCGGGCCGTATCCCCCCAGGACGAAGAAGGGGCGCTTCCTCGACCGGTTGACGGCCTTGGACAGCCTCAGCAATCGCCGATACTGGAAATACCCCGCGATCACGCCGATGCCGACGACGTCGAAGGCGTTGGCGTCGAGGTAGGCGGTCAGATCCTCGTCGGCATAGTGCTGGACATCCTGCGCCCAGATCGCGACCTCGTGACCGGCCCGGCGCAGGGCGGCGGCGACATAGGCAATTCCTTGGGGGAAGCTCGCGATGTAGGCTTCGTCGTCATAGACGACCAGACAGATACGCAGTGCCATGTTTCTCTCCTTGGCAAATTCTTTGCCCAATGCACGGCCGCCATTCCGACGGGTCGAGCGGCGGTTTCTACTCGTCGGTCGACGGCCCGTGGGCGAGGTTGAACGCTTTTTTCGCAAGCCGCATGGCCTTGAACAGATCGCCTTGCGCCGCAATCGCCAGGATCTGTTCCATTTCCTCCTTTTTGTCCGGGTGCCTCTGAAGGACCTCTTCCACGACGGGGGGAAGCTGCTGGGCGTACCGGGGCTGGTCGTCGGGATCGATGTAGATGAGTTGGAGAATGAAATAGACCCTGGCCTCCGGGCTGACGACGTCCTCCTCCGTCATGACGTCCTTTTCCATCAATATACGTGCCTTATTGAGAAAAAAAAGGATCGACCCCTGATCTCCGGCCGAAACGACGGCTCCGTTGATGACGATTTTTTCCTTCGGCTTCAGCTTGATTTTTAGCGCCACGACACACACCCCCCTGCGTCAATCGGACCCCTGCGTCCATCGGGCAGCCCCGACCACTCCCGAACACCGACCGCATTATCCGAGTCTGCCAATCGGGTTTGTTCATTCTAGCACCGGAGGCCGTTGGCCGTCACGTCAGATGGTGGCCCGCGATATAGTCTTCCGACTGCATTTCCATCAGACGGCTGACGGTGCGATGGAATTCGAAGGCCCCCTTGCCCTCCGGATACAGTTCCTGGGGCGGGACCTCCGCCGAGCAGACCAGCAGCACCCTGTGGTCGTAGGCGGCGTCGATGAAGGTCACGAACCGGCGCGCCGACTCGAGCCGCTCCGGCCCCATCTTGGGCACCCCGCTCAGAATGATGGTGTCGAAGTGGGTGGAAATTTGCAGATAGTCGGCGGTTCCCAGCGGGGTCTCGCACAGCTCGGCGAAGCTGAACCGGGCCACTTTTCCGGCGGCGCGGGCGACGCGGATGAACCGGCCGTAGACGAGCACCTGATCGGGAGCCTCCGGGACGCCGTTGGCGAAGCGGCGGAAGCATTCCTCCAACCCGGCCTCGGCCCTGGGTCCGAGGGGGCAGTAATAGACGTCCAGCCCCTTCATGCGCCCCAGACGGAAATCCCTCTCCCCGGACAATTCGAGCACGTCGAGGCGGGACTGGATCAAGGCGATGAAGGGCAGGAACTTCTCCCGTTGCAGGCCGTCCTTGTACAAATCGCCGGGGGCGCGGTTCGAGGTGGTCACCAGCACCACTCCGCCGGCGAGCAGTTCCTCGAACAGCCGCCCGACGATCATGGCGTCGGCGATGTCGCGGATTTCCAGCTCGTCGAGGCAAAGAAGCCAGGAGTCCCGCGCCAGTGCGCGGGCGATAGGGGGAATCGGGTCGCTTTCCTTCCCCCCCGCGCCCGTCTTCCTCCAGGCGTGCAGCGCCGTGTGAACGTCGCGCATGAACGCATGAAAGTGGATTCGTTTCTTGGCCTCGATCTCGACGTTCTCGAAGAAAAGGTCCATCAGCATGGACTTGCCCCGGCCGACGTCGCCGTACAGGTACAGTCCCTGGGGGGGAGGCTCCCGACGCCGGTCCAATCCGAGCCACGCCTTCCACCCGCCCTGCCCCGCGGCGGGCCGGTAACCCTCGACGGCCCGATACAGGGCTTGCAGTTTCTCCACCGCCAGTTCCTGGGAGGAATCGTGCTTGATCCCGCCGGAAGCCACCCTGTCCCGATAGGCGGCGATGGGGCCCGATGATGACGGCATGAGCGGCTTGACCCGAAAGCAGACCGACCGGGGCTTACACTTACAGAGCCAGGGTCAGCGGATGTTCGACGTATCCCTTGAAGGCGCGAAGGTAACGGGCTCCGGTGGCCCCGTCCACGGCCCGATGATCGACCGACAGGGTGCAGGTCATCATGGTCGCGATCGCCAGCGCGTTGCGCCGGACCACGGCCCGCTGCTCCGCGATGCCGAGGGAAAGGATGCAGGCCTGGGGCGGGTTGATGATGGCCGAGAACTTCTTGATCCCGAACATGCCCAGGTTGGAGATCGTGAAACTGCCGCCTGAGTAATCCTCGGGCGCCAGCTTGCCTTCGCGCGCCTTCCCGGCCAGCATCTTCATTTCGCCGGAAATCTCGGCCAGCCCCTTACGATCCGCGTTGCGGATCACCGGAGTGATCAGGCCGTTCGGGGTGTCCACGGCGACGGCGATATCGACTTCGGTGTAGTGCAGCATGACGTCGTCGCGCCAGGACACATTGGCGTCGGGGACCTTGCGCAGGGCCAGCGCCGCCGCCAGAATCATAAAGTCGTTGACCGACAGCTTGTAGGCTGGCTTGCCCTCGCCCGCGTCGGCCTGGGCCTTGGCGTTCAAATCCCGCCGCGCCTCCAGGAGCGGGTCCACGTCGAACTCAACGGTCAGATAGAAATGGGGGGCGGACCGGGTGGACAGAGCCATGCGCCGGGCGATGGTCTTGCGGGTCGTCGAGTGGGGGACCTCGGTGGCCGGAGGCTCGAACGGCGACCGTCCCGCCGAGGGGGGGATGAGGGATTCGGCACTCCGCGCCCAGGCTTCCGCGCTTCGCGCCCGGCCGGCCGCAACGATCTCCGAGATGGCGCCGGACAGGACGCCCGGGTCCTCGCCGACCTCCAGCAGCAGGGCAATGGGGGTTCCGACGGCGATCCCCTCCACTCCGGCGCCGGCCAGAATCCGCCCGAGAACCCCCGCGCTCGTCGCCTCGACCTCCAGGGTGGCCTTGTCGGTCTCGACCTCGGCCAAGACGTCGCCCGGGGAGACCGGCTCCCCTTCCGCCTTCCGCCATTTGGCGATCTTGCCCTCGCTCATGTCCGGCGACAGGGCGGGCATCAGGATTTGAACCGGCACGGACACTCCCCCTTGCCCCGGGCCCTTGCCCCGGGAGACTTGAACAAAGGGGCGACGGTCCCGAAAACCCGCGCGCAAGGCCAAACTAGCGTTCGGGCGAAAGGATCACCACTTCGTCGGGGCGGCCCATGTTGAGGATGACCCGGGCCCCCTCCTCCAGGATATCCGGGTCAAGGCTGTCCGGACGCAAAAGGGCGACGCGCTTCTCCCAGGCGTCGCGCTCCGCCTCGACGAGGGCGAGTTGGCGGCTCGCCTGCTGAATCTCGTGGCGAACCTCCCACCACGCCAGCAGCCCGCGATCCCCTTGAACCGCGTGGTAGCTGAAGTAGACGACGGCCCCCACCCCCAGCAGCGGGCCCAGGATGTAACGCGCGCGGCGGCGGATTTCCCTCAAGGTCAACATGGGGTCAGCGAAACACGGCCGGAGTCATCCTGTCAACAGCAATATTCAATAATGATTCCCGATGGATGTGGCTCATTTCTAAACCCATTTATTGCGCTTCCGGCAATTCCCGAACCCCACATGTAGACCCGCCATGGACCATGACGGCCAGGGGGTGAGGCGTGCGCGGGAAAGGCTGGAACCCTCCGCGCCCCCCCGCGTCGACGCCGGGCGATTGGTCCGGGCGTTTCAGGGTCATCGGGACGTGGACCCGAATGGTTCGCCCTTGATCAGCGAGGTTGACGGTTACAGCGAAACGGTTGGCGTCGGTGCCGCCCTGAGCCGGCCGCTCACACCCTGCAAACCAACCCCCGAAACCCCATACCCCAGCCCCGACCCATAATGAGAACGGCTGCCGCATGTCATCAAGGCGAAGCCAGCAACAACACCCTTTCCGCAAGATCGGAAGGGATGATCAGTTCGTTGACATACCCGCGTTTCAGGAGAGCGAGGAGGGATTTGGCCTTGCCGGTTCCGGATGTGGCCATGAAGAC
>JADGDA010000043.1 GCA_015228695.1 Alphaproteobacteria bacterium | reverse complement strand
GCACCTGCGCGGCAACGCGGAGGGCGGGAAGGAAACCTCCGCCGGCAAGGACCCGGAGGAGCTGGCGCGGGCGGCCCTGGAAGGGCTGAAAGGGCTGATCGCCGCCTTCGACGATCCCTCCACCCCATATGAGGCCAGACCCCACCCGGCGATGTCTCCCCGCTATTCCGACTATCAGCATCTGGCGCGGGTCAGGGAATGGTCTTCGGGCGAGGGAGAGGCGGAGGAATGAACGCTCCCCCTCCTCCCCGCGATCCCGGCCGGGAACAGCGCCGCGCCGCCAATCCCGCCGCTTCGGTGTGGGTCGCCGCCTCCGCCGGTTCGGGCAAGACCAAGGTGCTGGTGGATCGGGTGCTCAACCTGCTGCTCGCGGGAACCCCGCCCGGCCGCATCCTCTGCCTGACCTTCACCAAGGCCGCCGCCGCCGAGATGGCCAACCGCATCGCCGAGCGGCTCGGTCTGTGGGCCACCGCGTCCGGGCCCGAACTCGGGGAAGACCTGACCGCCCTGTCCGGCCGGAGCCCCGCTCCCGAGGTTCCGGCCCGCGCCCGCCGCCTGTTCGCCGAGGTGCTGGAGGCTCCCGGCGGGATGAAGATTCAAACCATTCACGCCTTTTGCCAGGCCCTGCTGAAACGCTTTCCCCTGGAGGCGGGCGTGGCCCCTCATTTCGAGGTCATGGACGAGCGGGATGCCGCCGAGGCGATGGACGCGGCCCGCGATCATCTGCTGGCGCTGGCCCGGCGGGATGGCGATCCGGACCTTGCGGCCGCGCTCGCGGAGGTGACCGCGCGCACCCACGAGACCCGCTTTTCCGACTTGGTGAAGGACATCGCCAGGGAGCGCGGGCGGCTGCGGCGGATGATCGAGCGGCGCGGCGGGGTGGAGGGGCTGATCGCCGCCACGCGCGCCCGGCTCGGCGTCGGGGAGGGGGAGACCGAAACCTCCATCCTGGCCGCCGCCTGTGCCGAGACGGCTTTCGACGGTCCGGGACTCCGGGACGCGGCGCAAACGCTGCCGTCGGGCAAGCCGACGGACGTGGAGCGGGCCGGAATCATGGCGGCTTGGCTCGGCAACCCGTCGGCGCGGGAGGCGACCTTCGCGGACTATGGCCGTGCGTACTTCACGAAGGACGGGGAGCCCCTGAAAAGGCTGATCACCAAGGCGATCGACGAGAGGTTCCCCGAGGTGAAACCGATCCTGGAGGCCGAGACCGAGCGGCTGCAAAGGGTGCGCGAACGGTTGCGCACCGCCCGCGTCGCCGACGCCACCGGGGCGTTGCTGCGGTTTTCGTCCGCTCTTCTGGAGGCCTACCGCCGCCACAAGGAGGCGCGGGCCCAACTCGACTACGACGACCTGATCCTGATCGCCCGCCGCCTGCTGGAGGGAAACGGTCAGGCGGCATGGGTGCTCTATAAGCTGGACGGGGGACTCGACCACCTGTTGATCGACGAGGCCCAGGACACCAGCCCCGACCAATGGGCGGTGGTGGAGTCCCTGACCGGGGAGTTCTTCGCCGGACGCGGCAGCCGCCCCGACGAGACGCGCACGGTGTTTGCCGTCGGCGACCGCAAGCAATCCATCTACAGCTTCCAGGGGGCGGACCCGGTGGCGTTCGAGGAGATGCGGTCCCTGCTGCGCGACAAGGTGCGGGCGGCGGGCGCCGAATGGGACGACGTGCCCCTCAACGTCTCCTTCCGCTCCACCCGCGCGGTTCTGGACGCGGTTGACCGGGTGTTCGCCCGGAACCCGGCCCGCGACGGCGTGGCCCTGGAGGGAGAGGATATCCGTCATGTGGAGTGGCGGCGGGGGCAGGGGGGGCTGGTCGAGGTGTGGCCGCCCGTCGATCCCCGTCCGGCCGACGAGATTCCCGCCTGGAAGCCGCCGGTGGAGCGGCTGCGGGGCGACTCGCCCGAGACCCGTCTGGCGGGGCTGATCGCCCGGCGCATCGAAGCCATGATCCGGACCGGGGAGCGCCTGCCCGCCAGGGACCGCCCCATCCGTCCCGACGACATTCTGGTGCTGGTGCGCCGCCGCCGGGGCTTCGTGGACGATTTGGTGCGTGCCTTGAAGAAGCTGGGCGTGCCGGTGGCCGGGGCCGACCGGATGGTGCTCGCCGAACAGATGGCGGTCATGGACCTGACCGCCCTCGGCAGGGCGCTTCTTCTGCCCGACGACGATCTGACCCTGGCCACGGTGTTGAAAGGGCCGCTGATCGGCCTGTCCGAGGACGAACTGTACACCCTCGCCCGGAACCGGGGCGACCGCACCCTGTGGGCTGCGTTGCGCGGGCGGGAGGGGGAGGCGTCTGTGTTCGGCCAGGCTTGCGCCACCTTGACCGGGCTGTTGCGCCGCGCCGATTTCCTCCCGCCGCATGAGTTGTATGCCCACATTCTGGGAGAAATGGGCGGGAGACGCCTGCTCGTCCGCCGTCTTGGGGCCGACGCCCTGGACGCCATCGACGAATTCATGGCCCTGACGCTGTCCTACGAGGCTTCCCATGTCCCGTCCCTGCAAGGCTTCCTGCACTGGGCCGGGGACAGTTCCACCGAGATCAAGCGCGATTTGGACCTGGGCGGCGGCAACGCCGTGCGCATCATGACCGTTCACGGCGCGAAGGGCCTTCAGGCTCCCATCGTCTTCCTTCCCGACACCCTCCAGGCACCGGCCCAGAGGCCGTCGCTGCTGTGGGAGGGACAGGGGGCGGACTCCCTCATGTTCTGGGCGCCGCTCCGGGCCGACGAGGACCGGGTCTGCCAGTCCCTGCGCGAGGTTTCGGACCGGGACCGGGACCGGGAATACCGCCGCCTTCTCTACGTCGCCATGACCCGCGCCGAGGACCGGCTGTATGTCTGCGGCTGGAACACGAAGAAGGCGCCGCCGGCCGGGTGCTGGCATGATCTGGTCCGCGAGGCGGTGGAGCCGCTCGCCGTTCCGGTCGAGGCCCCGGAGTTCGAAGACGAGGCCCCGGAGTTCGAAGGCGAGGCGAAGCCGGTGCTGCGTTTCGTCTCCGCCCAGACGGCGAAGCCGGAAACGGAACCCGAGGAGACCCGGATCGCGGTCGAGGCGGACGCGCTCCCCGAGTGGGCCCGGACGCCGCCTCCCGACGAACCGAGGCCGCCCCGTCCCCTGGCCCCCTCCCGCGCCGACGACGAGCCGGCCGTGCGCTCCCCCTTCGGGGCGGAGGGAGTCCGCTTCCGCCGGGGGCAACTGGTCCATCGTCTGCTGCAAAGCCTGCCCGACGTGGCGTTGGAGCGGCGTGCCGCCGTGGCCCGCCGGTATCTGGACCGCGCCGCCTCCGACTGGCCGCCGCCGATGCGGGAGGCGACCGTCGCCGAGGTCCTGGCGGTTCTGGAGCATCCCGACGCGGCTCCCCTGTTCGGGCCGGGCAGCCGGGCCGAGGCTCCGGTGGTGGGGCTGATCGGCGGGCGGGTGGTCTCGGGGCAGGTGGACCGCCTCGTCGTCACCGAAACGGCGGTGATCGTCGCCGACTACAAGACCAACCGTCCGCCGCCCGGCCATCCCGACGGCGTGGCTCCCCTCTATGTGCGCCAGATGGCCGCCTATCGGGCGGCGCTGGAGCGGATCTATCCGGGACGGCCGGTGACCTGTCTTCTGGTATGGACCGATGGTCCCTCGGTGATGACGCTTCCATCCGCGCGTCTCGACGAAGAACGGGACGGCTTCGGCTAGGCATGCTATACGCTTGTCCGAGGATGTCTGTCGCGTGAGGGGAGGCATGGGCACGAACGGAGCGTTCCCGGTGTTCGACTGGGGCAAGGAACTGGTTGACTTGGTCGCCGACTTGGTCTGCGTCTGCCGCGACGGGCAGGTGGCCTACGTCAACGATGCCGGGGCGCGCATGCTGAAGGGCGAGGAGAGCGCCATCGTCGGCCGCCCCTTCACCGATTTCCTTCACGCCGATTACGTCGGCATCGTCGATCTGTCCACGCTGGTCGCCGAAGCCGCTCCGGCGTCGCTCATTCTGTCCTGCCTGGACGGTTCCTCCGTGTGGACGGAGGTGGTCGCGCGCAGGAGCCGGAGTTCCGAAAACGTCGTTCTGGTGCGCGCCCACGACATTTCCCTGTCGATGAAGGCCGCCGAGCTTCTGCGCCGACACGGCGAGGACCCCGGCGGCGGCCCGGCGGACTCGTCGCAGGATCACCTGCTCCTCGCCGCCACGATTTTCGACGTCGCCTCCGAGGCCATCGTCCTGTGCGACACGCGGCGCACGATCAGCGCGGTCAATCCGGCCTTCGTGGCCGTGACCGGTCACGATCCCGGCTCCGCCGTGGGCGCGCGCGTCGATATCCTGGCGTCCCAGGGGGGGGGAGGGGCCTTTTCGGCCGAGATGTGGATGGCCCTCGACAGCGTCGGCCGTTGGCGTGGCGACGTTGAAATCCGCACGGGGCAGGGAGGCACGCGGGTGGTGCATGTGTCGGCCGCCGCCGCCCGCGACACGGACGGGGTCACCCACGCCTATGTGCTGATGATCGGAGCCGCCGGCTCCGACGGGAATGCCGGGCGGGGAGGCACGGAGACCGCCATCGATCAGGCCACGGGCCTGCCCCGGCTCGCGCCGTTCCTCGGACGCCTGTCCCAGGCCGTTGCCGGGGCCTCGCGCTCGGGGCAGCGGATCGGGGTCATGGTCATCGACGTGGGCGGTCTTTCACCCGCCGGCGCCGACCAGAAGCAGATCGAAGCGGCCTTGGGAAGGGCCGTGGGAATCCTCACCTCGTGCGTGCGCGATTACGATACCCTGGCCCGGATGGGCGACAGCGTGTTCGCCATCGCCATGTCGAATCTGGAAGGCCCCAACAGCGCCTCCATCGTCGCCCGCCGGATTGTCCAGAAATTCTCCCAGCCCAGCGACGGGCTGCGCCTGACCCCCGCGATCGGCATCACCGTCTATCCGATCGACGGCCCCGACACCGACAGTCTGCTGCGGGACGCGGAAACGGCCATGCTGAAGGCCAAGACCTTCTCCGCGCCCAACTTCCGCTTCTTCGATCAGGAACTGAACCGCGACGCCCAGGACCGGCTGTCCCTGTGGCGCGAACTGGCGCGGGCGCAGGAGAGGAAGGAATTCCACATCCATTACCAGCCCAGGATCGAGCTGAAGAACGAGCGGGCGACGGGGATGGAGGCTCTGCTGCGGTGGCGCAATCCCAGGCTGGGGGACGTGGAGCCGCTGCGCTTCATTCCCGCCCTGGAGGAAATCGGGGGGATGGAGCCCCTGGGGGCCTGGATGCTGGAGGAGGTCTGCCGTCAGCAGGTGGAGTGGACCAAGGCCGGCCACCGGTCCCTGCGCCTCTCGATCAACCTCTCCGAGCGCCAGTTGCGCCAGCGCGGCTTCCTCGCCCTCGTGCGCGACACCGTGCGCCGCACCGGGGCCGATCCCACCCGGATCGAGGTCGAGATCGTCGAAGAGATGCTGGTCCGCGACGCGGAAAGCTGCGTCGCCACCCTGTGGGGGCTGCGGGAAATCGGTGTCGGGGTGGTTTTGGACAACTTCGGCTCGGGCGACGGCTCGGTCAATCACCTGCGCCGGTTCCCGATCTCGGTGGTGAAGGTCGACCCCCAGTTCACGGGCGGATTCTCCGGGGGGCGGGCCCCGGCGGTCAGCGCCATTGCCGGCATGGCCCACGGGTTCGAGCAGACGGTGGTGGCGGAGGCCGTCGAAACGGAAGAACAACTGAACGTCATGCGGGCCTCCGGGTGCGACGAGGCCCAGGGCCTCCTGTTCTGCCCCCCCCTCCCCGCAGTGGAAATGACCGCCCGCCTCGGACTCGGCCGATGGCGGACGCGGGCGAGGCCGTAGGCGGCAAATGACCACGGACAGTTTGAGCCGCCGCCCCGGATGGCGATTTCCCCGGCAATCGCGGGCTTGGACAAAGTCCAGGCTTGGTCTATGATGGTTCCATCGGGGCGCCCGTCGTCGCCGTGTATGGGAATTCCGGGACCCTCAGCCATGTACTCTCACACGACCCGCAACATCACGGTCACGGTCAAGCCCTTCTATCTGGAGGAGCAGTCCGAGCCGGAGGATAATCATTTCGTGTGGGCCTATCGCGTCACCATCGAGAATGGCTCGGAGGAAACCGTCCAGTTGTTGCGCCGGTACTGGAAGATCACCGACGCCTTCGGCCGGGTCCAGGAAGTGCGCGGCGCCGGGGTGGTGGGCGAGCAGCCCGTTCTCAAACCGGGGGAGGCCTTCGAATATTCGAGCGGAACCCCCCTGCCGACGCCCTCCGGCATCATGGTGGGGACCTATGAGATGGAAAAGCCGACGGGCGAACGGTTCGATGTCGATATTCCCGCGTTTTCCCTCGACAGCCCCTACGTGTCCACGGTCATCAACTGAGAATGCGCGTCTTTGGTGGTTGGACGGGCCTGATATTTGGACGGGTTGCAATGCGCCACCTTCGTTCCCACCTGTGAGCCGTCCGGCTCCCCCCTTCTCCCGAACATCCCATGAGCATGGAGGCCCCGCGTGAGCAAGCGCATGGAAGAAAGCGACCCGTCCCGTCCGACCCGCGAAGCGGCGGAGGCGGCGGTGCGGACGTTGTTGCGCTGGGCGGGCGACGATCCGGCGCGGGAAGGTCTTCTCGACACCCCGGCCCGGGTGGTGCGCGCCTACGAGGAATATTTCTCGGGTTACGCCCAGGACCCGGAAGAGGTCCTGCTCCGCACCTTCGAGGAGGTGGACGGCTATGACGAGGTCGTCATTCTGCGCGGCATCCGCTTCGAGTCCCACTGCGAGCACCACATGGCGCCGATCATTGGCAAGGCCCACGTCGCCTATCTCCCGGATCGGCGGGTGGTGGGGATCAGCAAGCTCGCCCGGCTGGTCGACACCTACGCCAAGCGGCTCCAGATTCAGGAAAAGATGACGGCCCAGATCGCCAACGCCATCGACACGGTGCTGAAGCCCCGAGGGGTCGCGGTGGTGATCGAGGCGGCCCATCAGTGCATGACCGCGCGCGGCGCCCACAAGCCCGGAACCGTCATGGTGACCAGCCGCATGCTGGGCTCCTTCCGCGACGACCCGGCGACCCGGCGTGAATTCCTCGCCCTCATCGGCTCCCCATCCTCGGGGTCCTGTTCCTAGATGATGATGTCGCGGGATCAACCTCCCCATACCCGCCGGAGAATGGTCACGAGTCCGGTGATCACCGGCTCCGGGATGGCGTTGCCGTCGCCGAGGTGAAGATAGTCGTGGTCGATGCCTTTGATGGGGTCGGCATTGGTGCCGACTCGGGCGGCGATGTAATGGTGATCGGGGACGACCCGCCGAACGGCGTAGTGCAACTCGACTTCGGCGTTACCGAGACCGAGATTGAGAGAGGGACACAACTCGAAGTCCGCGATGTGGGCGATCACCGCCCCCTCATGCACATCGGCCTCTTTCAAAAGCTGCTTGGCCGCAAGCAGCGCGGCGGCATCGGGGTTCCCCCCCGTACCGGATTCCGTTTCGCGGGCGGCGAGGCTGGCCATGAAACTCATGCTGCGGTTCCTCGAATCGAGAACCCGGATCAGACGATAGCCTGGCCCGCCGGTGGTGTAGAGGTAGAAAAAGATGTCCGCCTCGTTGGCAAAAGCCTCGGCCAGGGTGATCGCCAGATCCTTGGCGGCGTCGACCTTGGCCTTTCCCATGGACCCGGAAAAGTCCATGAGCATCAGGAGGGTATGGCGCCGGTTCGGCACCTTGCGCGGACGGCGCTTGATGTCGCGGAAGATGCGGCCGGTGAAGGCGGTGGACAGGGCGTTGGGATCGATCAGGGGACCACGTTCACGAGCATGAACCAGGAGGGGGCGCACCACGCTCGGTCGCGCGGCGGTATTCTTGAGCCGGCGGATATGGGCGGCATTGCGGGCGACCAGGGCTTGATACTGGAAGGCATTGCCCGGGGGAGGTGCCACGACCTCGATCGGCGCATTGCTTTCGGCCACCGCCATGTGCCGGCGTTCCAGAAATGACGCAGGGCGGGCAAACGGATTGACGGTCGGGGTCGGCAGGGGATTGCCGATTTGTGCCGGCTGCTCGGCGATGCCCCTCACGAAGCGGAGCGCCATCGAGGTGAACGCATCGATGGTGGGCAACACAATGTTGCGGCGGATGGCGACCCAGTCCTTCTTCTCCTTACGGTAATAGCGCGGGAGGTCGGACAGCACGCCGCGAATTTTCAGCCAAGCGTCACGATGAAACGCATATTCATATTTCACCAATAGTTCAAATCTGGTATCCGAGAAGAACATGCACGGGAAAATCAAATCTCCCAATCCGGAAATGCCGCATCCGCGATAGGTGCAATTCTCCTCGAAATATGCGAGCCAGCTCGCTTGTACGCCTTTGACGCCCGCACCAAAGGACAGTTTGACATCTTCGAACACAAACCGCTGCTTCAGAATGTTCTGAAACTGGGTCAGGATCGCCTTGAGCGCTTCGCGGTTCTTTTCCTCCTCCTTGCCGACGGGCATGGGAATGTGGGAGATGTCGAACGCCTCTGCGGGAAGGGTTGGGACCACCTTCTGGAAGTCTCCCATCAACTGTGCCCCGACGGCGGCCTTCATCCGGATTTCCACGGGAAGGACTCCGGACAAGGGCATCGGGCACCCCCCGTAATCGAGCATCAGTTCGGAATAGCGGGGGGCCAGCACCGATTCATGGAAGGCGAGGAACCGCTTCTGGATGTGGCTTGCGGCCAGCATGCGGCGGGTGCCGCTGGAACTTTCGAGGTCCACGGCGTCGATCTGTTCGGCCAGCATCGTTTTCCGGGGCCTCCCGATATCGGACGTGGGCGGAAGGTTGGCCAGCATTTCGATGACCATGGTTTCGGCCTCGACGGCATTTCCTTGTTCGATGCCGCGTAGTTGCTCCATGGCCTCCCTGGTGAGAACCAAGGGGTTTCCGAACAGGCCAAGTTCGATCGAGGCCAGGGAACGCCGGCCGAGAGTGCTGCCGTCCTTTTTTTCGAGGGCGAGAACCCGCTCGACGGGGTCGGTGACCAGTTCCTTGATCAGGGCTGCGATGTCCCGGTGACGGCCCGGATCAAGAAGCGGCCCCCCGACAAGGCGTTCGAGCACGGGTCCCTGGGCGACATGGGCCAACGCGGCCCGCTCCGCCGGGCCACTTTTGTCGTGCAAGCTCCCGGAGAGGCCGACCAGCGTATAGTCGGCGAGGGCCTTCAGGCGCATCACCGAGCGGATTTGCCACAACCCCGCCTTCTCCGCCACCATGCCCGGAACGGCAAATCCATTCCTGGCAAAGAACTCGAACAGCCGGATCGTCGCAGTGACGAAGGTTCTCCGTTCCCGGGAGAGGCGCCAATGGTCCCGCCAACCGTCGTCCTTCCCGCCATCCTCGTCTTCATCGCGATCCGCGGGCAGATCTTCGGCAGGCGGTAAAACCACGCCGCTGGCATCGACGAAAACCTGTCCTCTCGCGTCCATCAACAGATTCGGCGTGGCTGCGGAAAACCTGCGGGAGGCCCGTGGTTCGCCGGCGAGAAATTTGATGATCGTGCGTCTCCGTGTGCCCCAGGAATCAAGCTTCACAAGCTGGAGAAAAGGGACAGGGAACCCAAAGCGCAGGATATCGTATCCATAGCCCTCAAGAATGGTGGCATTGGGGTCCAAGAGCTTGGCGAGGGTCTCTCCCTCTTCCGTCATCGGCTCTTCGAGGAGATCCTTGAGTTGCCGAAAAGCATCCTGGCTCTTCGCATGGCCGTCGATGTGAACGCCACGGGTTCTTTCTTCGAGCCCGTCGAGACTTGCGGCCACCCGGTTGACGGCGGCCACGCCCTGGGTCAGCCTCGCTTCGAGGGCGAGCTTTGTCCCCTCCCATATCCGATGGGAATACCGATCATATCTTGCATGCTTCGTGGTCATGGCCGCCCCTCCTTCGGGAAGTCTCAGAAGTTGATGTCCCGCCAGCCGGCTTCACGCTTGCCGAAGAACCGGCCGATCAGCATCCCGGCATTGGCCCGCTCCTGTTCGTCGGTGAGGCCCGCCGTGAGCACGGCCGCCGCCTCGGCTTCGGAAAGCCCCCCCCAGGTGTGCAACTCGACACAGGGACGCAGACGGCGGAGGCCGAGTTCTCCCATCCCGGCAAGCCCACCCTGATTCCGCTCCTCTTCGAGGGCGGCGGTGGCGGCGCACAGCTTGTCGATGAAGGCATGGGAGCCCGGGAATTCCGCCTTCAAGACGTCGCTGCTGTCGCGGGCCGGCACATGAAGAATGACGAACCGATTGGCCACTGCGGTGTCCAGACCCATGCTTCCGAGATAGCCGCTCGTCGGACGCCCGACCCCGGAATTGGAGCTGCCGAAGCAGCTCAGGTTCAGCCAGCGGGTCTCGCCATTGGCCAGAACGTGGTGATGGTCCTCGATCTGCCGCAGGAACGCATTCAGGAGGTGGGAATCCTGAACGCGGTCGAAGTCATCGATCCAGGCGACGTGAAGGGTGATGGTTCCACGTCCCTCCGCCAACACTTGGCACCGCTTTTCCTCGACCGCGAGAAATTCCGCGCGGTCGAGAAATCCGTGATCGCGGATGAACGCATCGAGCCCGGCGAGTTCCTTCGACCACAGCCCGTCTTCATCCTGGCGGTGTTCATAGGCGAGTTCGCTTGCGGCCACGATCGGGATCAGGTTGACATGAACGTAGCGGATTTCAATCCGGACCGTGGCCAAGCGCTTTTCCGCCAGCAGCAGGGAATAGTTCTCCGGATGGAGGAGCGCCGCCAGCCGCACCGTTTTTCCCGTGCCGGCCGGACCGGCCAGAAGGATGTTGCGGCCGACCACGGCAAGAAGGGCGGCGGCGAAAATCGGATCGTCGGGTGCAACAAGGACGGGCTCGCGCCGGAATGTCTCCAAGGCGATCAGGTCGGGGGAACCTTCCCGGACGGCACCTCCATTGTTCGCGGCGCGCGTGCGGATGGCCTCGGAAAGAATGTCTATCATGTTGGTTTTACTCATGATTCACTCTCCTTTTTCGGGTTGGACGTGTCATGGAACGGGGTCTCCCGCGTGCGAGCCCACGCCGAAGCCAGCAGGCGGGGGCGCAGAAGTTCGACCTCGCGGGCGATGCCGCGAAGGCCGAAGCCCGGATCGGCGCGACGCATCACGGCAAGGCTTTCCGCCGTGGTGTCGATGTCCACCTCCAGTCCCAGCTCCCGCATGTCTTCGACGAGACGGACGATTTCCCGCCGCGCCGTTTCGACCTGCTCGGCCGTGGTCGGCGGCGTGAAATAGAACTCGCGATGAAGGCGGCCGCGAAGCGGCGCGAGCAGCAGGCGGGCGACCGCTTCCCGGTAGTGGGCGATCGCGGCCTCGCGCTCCCGCTTCCCGTCGCCCGCCAGGGTGAGGCGAGCGGAACGGGGAGTGAATTCCCGGCCCGGTTCCGCCCCCGCATTGGCGGTCAGCACGATCACGCAGCGCGGAACCGCCACGAATTCCCCGGCACCGTTGCGGTAGCCGTCGTCGAGCAGGCTCATGAGGAACGACTGGACGACCGTGGTCTTCGAGCCCTTGTCGATCTCGTCGAACGAAATCACCGAGCCGTCGCGGATGGTGGCGAGAATTCCCGGCGCCTCGGCTCCCACCAGCCCCTTCTGGACCCCGATCAACTGCCAAAGCGACGTCTCGCTGATCATCATGCTCGTGTTGACGGCGAGGTAATGGGGGGGCGCGAGTTCAAACAGCGGAGAGAGGACTTCGGCCAGAGTTTCGGCGAGCAGATTCTTTCCCACCCCGCTCGGACCGCAGAACAGCACCGTCAGCGGTGCGCTGGCAAAGGCGAACCACCCTTCGATAAGTTCGAGAATCTCGTCCTTGATCGGCTCAAGGCCGACGATTCGCTCGTCCAGGATCCTGCGTGCTTCGGGCCGCCAACGGGCAATCCGCGCCAGCGCATCCCCGTCCGCAACGATGCGCCGGTCATGTCTCGATGTGGCATAGGCGCCCTTGGAGGCTTTCGCACGGGTCCGTTCGGTCCTGAAGTGGCGGATGATCTCGTCATGCCCGACCCCGCCAGCTTCGAGTCCGGCGGCGGCCAACAGATTGCGCCGGAGGGGCGCCACACCCGCCGCCTCCAGGAGCGACTCCACGGCACCGCCGAAGGAGGGAAGGGTGAGGCGCGGCAGGGGGGACTCCGTCGGCATCCCCTTCTGCCCGAACACCACGAACCGGGCTCCGGCGGAACCGTCGGCGAGATTCAGGCGGCCGAGCACCGAGGACATATCCACGATTTGCTGGTCGGTCAGCGTAACGGTGTCGATCAGAATAAGGCAGGACCGGAGCCCGGCCATCGCCGGCAGACGCTGGAGCACCCCGGCGAATTCGGTCGCGAGCTTGACCGCATTCAGTTCAAGAACCACCGAGCCCGTGGGGAATACCGTGAGCAAGACGCGGATTTCCGCAGCTCCGCCATGCACCTCGACGGCGCGGAAGATCTTGAGCAGGACTTCGAGACGCCGCGCATCGTCTTCGCGCGCTTCCGCCGGCAGCCATTTCGCCGGCCGCGTCATCGGGGCCAGAAGTTCCGGGAATGTGTCCACGATCGAAGACACGGCCGAAGGGTTGGTGATCGCCCCCAGCCGATCCAGCAACAGTTGGAAGACGTATTCATCGTTGATCGGGAAGGACAGGAAAACCGTCTCCCCGGAA